>JBIJDW010000225.1:0-5548 GCA_044343885.1 Kiritimatiellia bacterium | reverse complement strand
GAGTATGACTGGATCGTGCTCGCCTCGCCCTCGGCCGTGCGTTGCTTTCTCGAAGGGATGATGGCCGCAGGAATGGATCTCCGCCGCTTGCCGCGACTGGCGGTCTGCGGCTTCGGAACGGCACGCGAACTGCGACACGCCGGCCTGACTCCGGACTGTGAACCTGCCGACGGGTTCGGAACCGAAGGACTGCTTCACGCGATCAGACTGAAGACGCAGGCCGGGTCCCGCGTGTTGCGATGTCAGTCCGACGCTGCGGGCGGAGAGCTGTCAACCGGCTTGCGCGCGTTGGGCCTGGTGGTCGATGATATCGTGCTTTACCGGAACACTTCCGTCCGACACGCCACGCTTCCGCCGTTCGAATCCGTCGTATTCGCGAGCCGTTCGGCGGTCAACAGTTTCGTGCAGCAATGGAGCGCTCAGGCCTTGGAAGGAAAAATCGTTGTGGCCATCGGCGAGCCTACGGCCCGAGCGCTGACTCGTCACGGCCGCGCGGCCGACACGATTGCCAGACAGGAAACCATTGAATCCTGTTTGGAGACGCTCGCGGCTTGCACGGTCAACCACACCATGGAGGAAATAGGATGAATACCTACCCCGATGTACGTCTGCGCCGATTCCGCCGCACCCCGGCGCTGCGGCGGATTTTCGACCAGTCCATCCCTGGACCGGAGCGGTTTCTCTGGCCGGTTTTTGTTGTGGACGGTTGCACGCGTGCGGAACCGATCCATTCCATGCCGGGCCAGCAGCGCATGAGCGTGGATGTCCTGATCCGTGAAGCGGAGGCGGTCGCGGCGCAGGGCGTCGGCGGACTTCTCCTCTTCGGCCAGGTCGAGGCCGACCTAAAGGACGCGAACGGCACGGGCGCATACGACGACAAGGGCACCGTGCAGGAAGCGGTTCGCGCGCTTCGGCGCGCCTTTCCCGGCCTCGTGATCGTGACAGATGTTTGCCTGTGCGCTTACACGAGTCATGGCCATTGCGGGCCGTTGAACGCGCGCAACGAGGTGGACAACGATGCGGCCAATGCCATTCTCGCTCGCATCGCCGTTTCGCATGCCGCCGCTGGCGCGGACATCGTTGCGCCCAGCGCCATGATGGACGGCCAGGTTGCCTGCATTCGGCGCGGGTTGGACGAAGCCGGATTTCATGACACCCTGATCATGAGTTATTCCACCAAGTTCGCCTCCGCCATGTATGGACCCTTTCGGGAGGCGGAGCAATCCGCCCCGCAAAACGGGGACCGGCGCGGTTACCAGACGTCCCCCGCCAACCTGCGCCTGGCCTTGCGAGAGTCCGCTGCGGATGAAGCCGAGGGCGCGGATGTCCTGATGGTCAAGCCGGCCCTGTTCTACCTGGATGTGATCGCCCGGCTTCGTGATCGCACCGATCTTCCGATCGCGGCTTACAATGTCAGCGGAGAGTACGCCATGCTCATCGCGACAGCCGATCGCGGCTGGGGTGATCTCAAGGCCATGGTCCGAGAGTCCACCCTGGCGATCGCGCGGGCTGGGGCGGATATCATCATTTCGTACTGGGCGCCACGCTATCGGGAGATCTTCACATGAGTGCGCACATGCGAGCGGCGGTGGTACGCGCCCTCGGATCCTGGAAGATCGAGGAGATCCCCCACCCCGTGCCGGCCAAGGACGAGGTGGTGGTGGAGGTCGCCGTCGCAGGGCTGTGCCGCACCGACGTCAAACTCGTTGACGTCGGGCATCGTGACTTGACCTTGCCGCGCGTTCCGGCCGAGGAGGTCGTCGGAACGGTTTGCCGGGTGGGCAGCGCCCCTCTCGCCGGTCTCCTCGGAAAACGCGTGTACGTGTACCCGGGCACGTCGTGCGGCACCTGCGAGCGCTGCCGGCAAGGAGCGGGCAATCTGTGCGTGAGCATGCGCATCATGGGGTTCCACCGTGACGGCGGATTCGCCGAGTTCGTGTCCACGCCGGCATCCTCGCTGATCGAGCTGCCGCCGGACCTGGCATTCGACGATGCCGTGTTTGCGGAGCCGCTCTCGTGCTGCCTGAACGCACTGGAACTGGCCCGCGTTGCACCCGGCGATCGTGTCGGCATCTGGGGCGCCGGAACAGCAGGCACCCTCCTGGGGCGCGCGGCCCGCGCCCGTGGCGCTGCGGTGACCGTGATCGAACCCGACCCCGCCCGCAGGGAGCGCGCAGGTGCCGTGGAACATCCTGTGGCAGACGCGCATTTCGATGTCGCGATTCCGGCTGTTGGCGACTCGGCGGCCTATCGCGCCGCGCTTTCCAGCCTGGCGCCGCGCGGCCGGCTGGTCGCGTTTTCCGGCCTGGCGGCCGGCGCGTCCGGAGGACTGCTGGACGTGAACCGTCTGCACTACTTGGAACAGACCTGTGTGGGTGCATACGGGTGCGCGTACCCGCACAGCGTGGAGGCGGTCGCCACGATCGCAGCGGGCACCATCGCCGTGCACGACCTCGTTTCGCATCGAATGTTGCTCGACGACCTCGCGAAAGCTCTGGAACTCGTCAGGCAACGGGCGTGCATGAAAATTCTGATCTATCCTAACACGGATAAGAAGGAGCAGTATGGGCACAAGCGAAGCTGATCTCAAACGTTTCGGCGGATACGTGCAACGTCTCATCGAAGGCCGAAATCTCTCCCGGAACGAGGCCTACAGCCTGTTTGGAGACATCCTGCTGGCCCGTCAACCGGACCTTCACCAAGGAGCCTTCCTAGCCGCGCTGGCAGCAAAGGGAGAAACGGCGGAGGAAGTCGCCGGCGTGTGGCAGGCCATCGTCGAGTTCGACACGGTCTCGGTTTCCATCGAGGGGGACGGATACCTGGTCGAGAACTCCGGTACCGGCATGGACTCACTAAAGACCTTCAACGTGAGCAGCGCCGCAGGCATCGTGGCCGCAGCCTGCGGGGCGCGGATGGCCCGGCACGGCGCCCGGGCGATCACCTCCATGCGGGGAACGGTGGACATCCTGGAAAGCGTGGGTCTTGACGTCGAATGTGACGTTGGTGTGGTGAAACGCAGCATCGAGGACGTCGGCATCGGCCTGTTCAATGGCATGAGTCCGCGTGTGCATCCCGCCGGACTCGGCCGCATCCTCAGCCAGATTCGGTTTGGCTCGACCCTGAACATGGCGGCCTCGCTCGCCAACCCGGCGCGCCCGACCGCCGCGTTGCGCGGGGTCTTCTCCGAGGCGATGCTGGCGCCCGTGATGGACGTCATGCAGGGCATCGGCTACGAACGTGCCATCGTGGTTTACGGAAAAGACGATCGACATGAGGGCGGGATGGACGAGATATCCATTTCCGGCGAAACGGTGGTGCGCTCCTTTGGCGCCGGCCTGTCCGACACGGCGCGGTTACGCCCCGAAGATGTCGGGCTGAAAACCGCTCGCTACGAAACCATCGCCGCATCGCCCGATAGCGATGCGGCGTCGACGCGGTTCGTGCAGGTACTCGCCGGGCAGGGCCATTCCGCATGCGTGGACTTCACGTGTCTGAATGCAGCCGGCATCCTCGTGGCCGCCGGAATCCGCGACAGCATCGAAAACGGACTGGCCGCCTGCGCGGAGGCCGTTCATGACGGCAGCGCCATCCGCAAACTGCAGCAGTGGGTGGCGACACAGACACGGGATCGCGCCGCCAGTGAATCACGCCTGGCCCAGGTTCTGGATCAAGCAGGTGTGAGATGACGGGGATAGGAGCGAAGAAGACGGCCGCACTGACATTGTTTCGCGACTTGGAGGTTGATCAGCCATTGAAGGCGCTTCACATCGGCGAGGATTATCTATGAACGATTTAACACCTACCATCCCCCACATCTCACCTGACGCCCCCGCCCCGTGCTCTCTTTTCGAGCGCGCGCAGCGCGTCATCCCGGGAGGCGTCAACAGCCCGGTGCGAGCGTTTCGCTCCGTCGGTGGCGACCCGATCTTCGTGCGACGCGGCAAGGGGTCGCGCATCTGGACCACCGATGGTCGCGAATTGGTTGACTTCTGCGGATCCTGGGGCCCGCTCATTCTGGGGCATGCCCGCGAGGAGGTGATCGAGGCGATTACCCGCGCCGCGGCGGATGGGACCAGTTTCGGAATCAGCACGGAGCGCGAGGTCGAGTTTGCGGAACTCCTCTGCAAGATGATTCCCCACATCGAAAGGGTTCGCCTAGTCAGTTCCGGCACGGAAGCCGTGATGACGGCTCTGCGTCTGGGCCGCGGGTTCACAGGCCGGAATCGGGTAATCAAGTTCGACGGGTGCTATCACGGCCATTCGGATGCCATGCTGGTTGCTGCGGGGAGCGGGTTGCTCACCAGCGGCATCGCTTCATCCGCAGGTGTGCCACCCGGCATGACGGCGGACGTCTCGGTTGTGCCATACAACGATCTAAATGCCGTGAAGGAGGTGTTCAGGCACTGCGGCAACGACATCGCCGCCGTCATCGTCGAGCCCGTGGCCGCCAATATGGGGCTCGTGCCGCCCGCCGAAGGATTCCTGGACGGACTGCGTGACGTGACCGCCCAAGCCGGAGCTGTCCTGATTTTCGATGAGGTCATCACGGGCTTTCGGTTTGGACCCACTACTTATGCGGCCATCTGCGGCGTGACGCCCGACCTGGTCTGTCTGGGCAAGATCATCGGCGGGGGCATGCCTATCGGCGCGGTGGCAGGCCGCGCGGACATCATGGGCAAACTGGCGCCGCTCGGCCCTGTTTATCAGGCGGGCACCCTCTCCGGGAATCCCGTAGCGGTGGCGGCCGGGCTGACCACCCTCCAAATCCTGGGGCGCGAGAATCCCTATCCGCGCATCGCGAGGCTGACGGCAGAGTTGGCTGCCGGCATTGAAAATCGGGCTCGCCAGAGAGGGGTGCCGCTCAGGTGTCCGCATGCGGCCAGCCTTTTCACCCCCTTCTTTTGCGCCGACCCGGTGACGTGTCTGGCGGATGCCAGGCACTGCGACACACAACGATTCGCCCGTTTCTTTCACGGCCTGCTGGACCATGGCTTCTACCTGCCGCCATCGCAATTCGAGGTCGGGTTTCTCTCGGCTGCGCACACGGAAAGCGACACGCATGCGCTTCTTCACGCAGTCGAGCGTGTGTGGGAACACGATACAGAAGGCGAGGCACCATGAACGGTTCGATCGTCATAGTCAGTTGTGGTGTCAGTCCCGCCGACCTGACCATGCGTCAGCGAGACGAGGTTGCCCATGCGGATGTGCTGGCAGGCGGTCGGCGGTTGCTCGACTGGTTCCCGGAATTCAAGGGCGAGAAGACGGTCCTTGGCGCACACACAGGGGAAACGGTCGCTCAGCTTGTGACGCGTTCCCGCGACGCGCGTGTGGTCGTTCTCGCCTCGGGCGACGCCCTGTTCTTCGGGATTGGCCGCCTGTTCGCCGAGCGCATGGATCCGGGCCGATTGACGATTCTTCCCAATATCACGGCGGCGCAAGCGGCACTGGCGCGGCTGTGTTTGGCGTGGGAGAACGCCCGTTTCTTTTCCGTCCATGGTCGCGACAACCCCCTGCCGTGGCGGGCCATCCTGCAAGCGCCGCTCGCCGT
>JBIJDW010000223.1:0-5551 GCA_044343885.1 Kiritimatiellia bacterium | reverse complement strand
GCACCCTGGCGGTCTATTCGCATGGACAGGACGAGACGGTTGACATCATCGGGGCCGGTCCGGGCGAGACTGTGGCGTTCGACGGCGTGGATGCGCCGGCCGATGCCGCGACGAAGCGGGTCCGCCTGGAGGCGTGCAAGTTTCTCAAAGTGCAGCTCGCGTACCGTCAGCAGGGGGCCGAACGCACCGCCGCAGGCCAGCTCGTCTCCGTGAGTCCGGAATACGTGGTGCTCCAGACGGAGAACAACAGCTTCGCCGTGCCGCTCGATGGAATTTATAAATTGCAGGTGCTTGAAAAGCCGCTCCGGGTCCATGTCGCCGCCGATGCCGGCAAAGCGCCGGCCGAAACGACGCTGGGGATGGCCTACCTGCGCAAGGGGATCACGTGGATTCCCGAGTACACCCTGAAGATCACCGGGGAGGACACGGCCGAGCTGACGCTCCGCGGAACGTTGGTCAACGAGGCGGAGGATCTCGTTCATTGCGACGTGAACTTCGTCGTGGGGGTGCCTCATTTCTTTCATACGGACTATTTGGCGCCGGTGGCGGTCGGACAGATCATTCGGACCATTGGCGCCGCCGTGGCGCCGCGCGAGGTGATGTCGCAGATGATGAACGCGGCCGCCATCCCGCGGGACACAGGATCGGCATTACCCGGCGTGCTCGACCGGCCGGTTTCCACCGCCGGGCGCGACCTGAAGGACGCCGCCGGCAATCTGCCCCAATGGGAGGGGGTCGGCAGTGCCGATTTCACGGTCTACACGCGGAAGGACCTCACGGTGCGGCAGGGCGAAAAGGCCATCGTCACCCTGTTCGTCAAAAAGATCACCTTCGGCCACATCTATCGATGGACACCGCCCGGCGAGATCAAACATTTCCTCGTGCTCAAGAACAGCACCGACAGTTCCTGGACCACGGGGCCTTGCCTCGCCATCAGCGACGGGCACCCACTCTCCGAGGATCTACTCAACTACGTCCCCAAGGGCGGCGTGGGCGAATTCCCGGTCACGACGGCCATTGATTTGGCGCAGAGCCAGAAGGAAGGGGAGAGCAAGCGCGAGCTCAAGGCGCATCAGCCCAGCAGCAATTATTACCTAGATCTGGTCACGCTCGACGGATTGCTGACCCTTCAGAACTACGGCAAGCGCGCGGCTGATGTCGTTGTGGAACTGCCCATCACAGGAAAGCCGACTGTGGCCTCTGACGACGGCCGGATCCAGTTGAGCACGACGAACCTGAAGCTCACCGAGCGCACGGGCAGCATTCAGTGGCGCGTGTCCGTGAATCCGGGTGAGCTGCGGAAACTGACCTACTCATACGAGCGCTACGTGCCGTCGAACTGACGTGAGTTGAGACGGCGGAGGTGAAAGTGGCCGAGCGGAAACACAGACGGCGAGGGTGGGGGTATCGGGTGGCGGCATGCGCCGTGTGTGTGCTCGCGGTGGGGGCCGGTGTGCTCTGGCACCTGCGCATCGGACTCGCGAGCCGCTGGGCCCGGACGGCGCTCGACCGGGAGGGGCTGGCAGATGTTCAATTCCGGCTGACCACCCTCGACCCCGGGCGGATCGTCATCGAGGATGTCCGGTGGGGAGCGCCCGCGCCTGTGGCGTCGGTTGACTGGGTTGAGCTCCGCTTTTCGTATCCCGCTGTGACGCGGGGCTGGCTGGACCGCGTCCGCATCCGCGGCATCCGCACGCCGCTGGTCGTCAAGGACGGCCGGGCGACGTCGCCCGTGCTCGAACGGGTTGCGGCGCTGACCGCGGCGCGCGCGGCCGGCCGTGGCCGGGATCGTGTGACGCGCAGCGACACGACGCTGGATCGGATGGGCGTGGGCGAACTCGCCATCTCCGGTGTGCAGGTGTCCATTGCCGGAGGGGATGGCGAAACGGTCTTTACGGTGGCGGGGGATTTGGGCGCGACGGCGGAGCCGGGCGTGGAATGGAAGGCCGGGCGCGATCCTGATCGGTACCGTCTGTGGGCGCGTCTGGGCGATGATGCAGGTCTTCGCGTGGTTCTCACGGGCGCGGTCGTGCCCGACACCGGGCAGGTATCGCTTGAACCCGAGGTCAAACTGCTGGATATCGGCGCTTGGTTCGAGCGGTTGCGATGCGTGTTACCGGACCTGCCCGAAGCGCCCCGTGGCGTTTCGATGAACCGGAGCCTGACGCTGCAGGGACGTGTGACCGGCGACGGATGGACGGATCGCGCGCGGCGGGGGAATGGGGAAGGGCAGGGGAGGATCGGGTTCACGGCCCAGATCGCGCGTCGCGACGAGACCGTCGCATTCGATGGCGAGGCGGTCGTGACCGGGGGGCTCTCCAACACGTCGTGGCAAGTTGGCGTGCGTATGTCCGAATTCAGCATCGTTTCCACCCAGGAGCACGCGCGGGTTCAGGCGCTGGCCGGGATGGCTATCGGGGCGCGTTACGGGGCCGGCCGTGTCGCGGTGAACGGCGAGGCCTGGCTGCGGGATGTGCGGGCGACCTTCGGCCAGAAGAACGGAGCCGCAGGGGAGGCGGGCATCGGCAGGATCGGCGTGCGCGTCGACCTGCCGGAGTGCGACTCTGCATCCATATCGAATGCGGTGGTGACGGCCTGGGTCGGAATCAGCAATGGCTGGATACAGGCCCGTTCCGGCAGCATGACCGGCACGCTGGAGGGATTGCAGGGCGAGGCGCCGGTGACGTGGTCGGTGCGGGACGGGCTGGTTTTTCAGCCCGGCCAGCGATTGGCGTGGCAACGGCTCGAAGCGAACGGGGTGTCGGTCACCAATGAAGGATTTGCCCTGGAATCGGTCGATCAGGCGCGGGTCGTCCGCCTGCGCGCGGGGATCACCGGCAGTCGGATCACCGGCGAGGTGACGGCGCGCTTCCCGAACGCCGATCCCCGTCAGGTTGTGGTGGGAGTGTCCATTCCCGAAACCGATCTGGCGTCCGACGATGGCGTGGCCGCCCTGCTGCGCAAGAAGATGCCGGACGTCGATATCACCGGACGCATCAGCGCCGATGCCAGTCTCCGGCTGTCGGGAGGCCGGTCGCTGGTGACGGGACGGCTCCGGATGGCTGACGGCAACCTACGCGGTAAGTCCTTCGAGGTGCGCGGCATGGTGGTGGACGTGCCGCTGGAATACGATGGTGTGCCTCGGACAACCGGGCGGCCGTTGGTGTCGTTTGCTTCTGCACAGGCGGGCAACATCCGGTTGGATCAGGGGATGGTCCGTTTTCAGCTTCTGTCGGACGAGATTTTCATTGACCGGGTGGAGGTGGCCTGGTGCGCAGGCAGCCTGAACGCCTATTCCGTGCATCTCAATCTGAAGAATCCACGCGACGATTTTGTGGTGTATGCGGATCGGATTGACATGGGCGAGGCGCTGATGATGGCGTTTCCCTTCAAGGGCAAAGTCGATGGCGTTCTGTACGGCCGGCTTCCTATCGGAATTGATCGCGGCCGAGTCATTTTGTATCCCGGGTTTCTGTATTCGCTGCCGGGACAGGGCGGCAAGATTGTGCTGGATGACAGCCGGCAGATGCTCGCTCTGTTGGAACGGGCTGGAATCCGCGGCGACGTGCAGGTGCCGTTGTCAAAGGCCTTGAGCGACATGGATCTGAGCGCCATCAAAATGGATCTTGTGCCACGCGAGGCTGGCGACGAAACGCTGAGCATCCGTCTAACGGGTAAGTCGAATTTCAAGGAGTGGCCCGCGCCGGTTGATCTGCGCCTGAATTTGAACGGACCGATTGAGCAGTTGTTAAACATTGGGCTGGACATGTCGGGCCATTAAGTGTCTAATTTGCGCGAACTGTTTGTACACGGGAGGCGAAGCATGAAGAAAATTCGCAGGGTTCTGTTGAGTGCGCTGCTGGGCGTGGCATCCGCCGCGACGTTTGGCGGATGCTTGTCGATCAAGACGGAGCACGAGATCAAGCCGATCCAGATCACGATGGATGTGAACCTCAAGGTTCAGAAGGAACTGGAAAATTTCCTGAGTTTGGAGTAACGGGCAAGTCGGAGAAGGGAAGGATACCATGAAAAAGATGAAACGCATGTTGAGTCTGGCGGTGGCCGTGGCCATCGGCTTCGTGTGTCTGGCGCAGGCGGATACCGTGGAAGATGCGAAGAACCGCCGCAAAGAGAGGCGCGATCAGGTGGAGCAGTTGATCCAGGCTGGCAAGGCCGAAGAGGGTTCAGCCGGCTATCTGGTTGCCAAGTCCGGGGCCGACGTTGAGGGTGCAAAGCTGATTCAGGCGGAGAACGCGGATCGCTTGATCGGTTACGCGGTCATCGCCAAGGCCAATGGCAAGACGGTCGAGGAGGTCGGCAAGCAGGCGGCCGCCATTATCAAGGCCCACGCAACAAAAGAGAAATAGGAGAGAAGTCAGAATACAGGAGTCAGGAGTCAGAAATTGAGAATACGTTGCCTGTGAGAGGTCTCCCATTCTGAATACTGACTTCTGAATACTGAATACTGAATACTGCGCTTGCAGAACCGACGAAGGAGGTTTTGCAAGCGCCTGAAGGGACTGACGATGGATCGGACAGAGGCTTTTCTCAAACACATGGGTTTTCTTCCTGAGCCTCCCGACGTGGAATCGTTGTTGCGAGACTTCGAGTCCGAGATGGCGGCTGGGCTGGCTGGCGAGGCGTCGTCGCTGCAGATGATCCCGGCCTATCTTTCGATCGGCAAACCCGTTCCTGTCGGCAAGCCGGTGATCGTGCTCGACGCCGGCGGCACCCATCTGCGCGTCGGCCTCGTGGCCTTCAACGCGCACGGAATACCGACGATCAGCCACTTCACCAAGTACCGCATGCCGGGCACCGACGGGCCGATCACCGCGCGGGGCTTTTATGACACGCTGGCCGATTGCGTAGCGCCCCTCGCGTCCGAGGCCGATGCGGTCGGCTTCTGTTTTTCCTATCCGGCCGCCGTCACCCCCGACTGCGACGCGCGCCTGCTGCGCTGGACCAAAGAGGTGCAGGCGCCGGAGGTGGTCGGCACGATGGTCGGCTCCAGTCTGCGCGACTGTCTCGCGGCGCGCGGCCTGCGGCTGCGGGTGACGGTGCTCAACGACACCGTCGCGACGCTGCTGGCGGGACGGAGCGCGGGCATGGAGCGCCGTTACGAGACCTACGTCGGTTTCATCCTCGGCACCGGCACCAACACCGCCTATATGGAGCGGCATGCGGCGATCACCAAGGTCGCCGGACTTTCGGCCGACGGCGCCATGGCGATCAACGTCGAGTCGGGCAATTTCGCAGGCGCGCCACGCAGCCGATTCGACGACCTGTTCAACGCCACCACGAAAGACCCCGGCGTCTCCCTCTTTGAAAAAATGATTTCGGGCGCTTACCTCGGGGGGCTGGGGCTGACGATTCTGCGCGAAGCGGCCGCTGCCGGCCTGTTCAGCGCCGCCGCCGCCGCCGCCATCGGCGCAACCCGGAAACTGGCGACCAAGGAACTCGACGATTTCTGCCACAACCCGTTCATCCGCTCCGGCGCGGTTGCGGCGCTGCCGCTGACCGATGACGACCGGCGGCTCATCCTCGCGCTCTG
>JBIJDW010000222.1:0-5564 GCA_044343885.1 Kiritimatiellia bacterium | reverse complement strand
TTTGCAATCAGACGCCCCCCGCCGACGGTCGCCCTTCGCTCATGCGCCTGACCGAAGTGCAGACCCTCTTCCACGAATTCGGACACGCCCTCCAGCACATGCTGACCACCATTGACGAACCCGAAGCATCGGGGATCAACACCGTCGAATGGGACGCCGTGGAAATCGCCAGCCAGTTCATGGAAAATTGGTGCTACGACCGTGGCACGCTCACATCCCTCTCGCGTCATATCGAGACCGGCGCCACGATACCCGATTCCCTTTTCGACGCCATCATCGCCGCCAAGAACGTCATGGCCGCATCGGGAATGCTCCGCCAGCTTTATCTCGGCGCGACCGACATGGATCTGCACGCCCGGTACCCGCGGCCCGGTGCGGCCGACGCCGACGCCGTCAAACGCGCTATCGCCGCCCGGTTCCTCCCCGCCCCGCTCCTTCCCGAAGACCGCCTGCTCTGCTCCTTCTCGCACATCTTCGCAGGCGGCTACGCAGCCGGTTACTACAGCTACAAATGGGCCGAGGTGCTCGCCGCCGACGCTTTCGCTGCATTTGAAGAGGCCGGTCTCGACAACGACGACGCCATCCGAGCCACCGGTCGGCGTTTCCGCGACACCTTCCTCGCGCTCGGCGGCAGCGTCCACCCGATGGCGGTCTTCCAGACCTTCCGCGGCCGCCCCCCCGCCATCGAGCCGCTCCTACGGCATGCGGGGCTCCGGTAATACGCCCGCCAACGCCATTGCCTATTCCCACACTTTCGAAAGTGTGAGAACAGTCGGACGAGGTTAAAATTCGCAAATCACATTTATTTCAGCATAAAACGCCATTTTTAATTCCCACACTTTCGAAAGTGTGAGAACGGCATGACCGGGCTGAATGGTGAGCAAACCTCTGCATTGACGCTCGTCTACTTGGAAGAGCCGGTCGAATTGAGTGTCCGCAAAAAGAAATCAAAAAAGATTGTCCCCGCCTCAATCGACGGGCCACCTGTGATCACCCCTTCGGGTTGATATCCATGGGTCCGCAACTCGTTGGACAAGCCGGAAAAAATCTGATTTCCCTCTTCCTTGTCAAATTCGGGATGGAACTGCACGCCCAGCAACCGCCGCCCCTGATCGATGAAGGCCTGGATATCCGTATGTGAATTCGTGGCAATTACCTCCGCGCCGGGAGGCACATGGGTCACCTCGTCGAAATGGTGCTGCCACACGCGCTCCCGGCGCGCCACGCCGAGCCGCGCCCGACCCGAATCGGAAAATTCGACCTCGCACCATCCGGCCTCCAATCCCTTGGGCGAGGCCCGCACTGCATCCCGTCCCGCCAACGTCTTGCACAGCAGTTGATGGCCGTAACAGATTCCCATCTGCGCAATTCCGCGGACGCAGGCGTCCCGTATCAGAGCCGCGATCGTCTCCTCAAAGGGCGCCTCATCCAGGATCGACAGCGCCGATCCGGAGTGCAGAACGTGAGTGAAACCGGCCAGATCCGCGTCATCCGGAAGCCTGAAGTCTGCGTCGACAAAGTAGGACGTGACAGCCGCCCGTAGCGGCAGCCAGCGTCGGATCGCCGCTGTTTCCGTGCGGTCCACCGAATAATCCAGTATCAGGATGTTCATGCGCGGAGCCTCTTCCGGCCACTCAGAACGGCTCGGCGAGCAGTTCGAAGTAGTCGACCGGATGGAGGCAGGCCGGACACCGCTTGGGAGCGGACGTCCCCTCGTGAATGTAGCCGCAATTGGTGCAATACCACGTCACTGCCGTCGGTCGGACGCACACCCGACCGGCCGCAATGTTGGCCGCCAATGCCCGGTAGCGCTTCTCATGGTACTGCTCTGCAATCGCGATCTTTTCATACATCGCGGCCACGTCCGCAAAACCCTCCGCGCGGGCGACCTGGGCGAACCCGGGATAGAGCAACGACCACTCCTCATGCTCACCCGCCGCAGCGGCCTGAAGATTGTCGAGCGTCTTGCCGATCACCCCGGCCGGATACGCCGCTTTGATTTCAACCATGCCGCCCTCGAGAAACGTAAACATCCGCTTGGCGTGTTCCTTCTCCTGCTCAGCCGTCTCCAAGAAGAGCTTGGCAATGGATATAAAACCCTCTTTTCGGGCCGCGCTCGAAAAGAACGTGTAGCGCATCCGTGCCTGCGACTCGCCCGCAAAACTGGTCAGCAAATTGATCTCCGTCTTCGATCCCTTGATGCTTGCCATGGTTGAACTCCTTTTTGAACATTCGTCCCTCTCTCATTCCACCCGGACTGATGGGCGAGATGAACTAGACGGACATCGATACCTTACCATTTTTCGCTGAAATCAGCAAAATCAATTGATCTCCCGTTCATTTGAGCGTATTGTTCTGTTCGTCGCGTTTATTGCACATCTTGAGGCATGAACGCAAAAGATTTAAAAATTGTCCAATACGCTGGACGCGAGGGACGTATCAGGTGTGTAACGACCCGTAGAGGAATGCATATGCCTCCCCCAACGGATTTAACAGAACCGGCCCCGGACCTGCGGCAGCAACGCATCGCCGCCGTCGTCCGGGACTACCAGCAGCCCTTGTTGCGCTACACCTCCCGGTTGTTGCGCAATGCCACACTTGCCCAGGATGTCGTGCAAACGGTGTTCATCAAACTCTGCAGCAACTGGAGCCCCCGGCAGGAAGCTGGCGGGGATCTCAAGCCGTGGCTCTTCCGCGTCGCCCACAATGAGGCGGTGGACCTCATCCGCAGCGAGGCGCGCCGCAATCGGCTCCATACCTGCGGGGCGGCCGAGGCCGAAATCCTCCACGGTGGAATCCACACCGACGCGGTGAACGACGACGACCGCCGCGCCCTGGTCCTCGGATGCCTCGACGCGCTTGACCCGTCCGAGCGCCAGGTCATTCTCCTGCGCCTGCAGCAGAACATGAGCTATGACGAGATCGCCGCGATCGTGAACCGGCCCCGCGGCACCGTCGGCGCCCTGCTCCACACCGCCGTCAAAAAGCTGGCCCGCCAGGTCCGCCGCAAGGAGGGTGCATGAATACCTGCCCAACCGAACCCCGCCTCACCGCCTGCCTCCTCGGCGACCTTCCGAAGGCCGAGGCCGACGCTGTCCACGCCCACATCGAGTCTTGCCCCGCCTGCCGCGCCGCAGCCGCCGAACTCGCACCGCTGCTCGACACCCTCCGCGCCGCCCTCGCCTCCGATACCGCCGCGCCCCTCACGCTCGATCCCGTTCGGATGGCCGCCATCCTCGCCACGCCGCCGCCCCATCGCGCACGCCGCCGCCGCCCCCGCTTCTGGCTCGCGCCCGTCATCGGCCTCGCCGCCACGGGCATCATCGTCCTCAGCGCCTCCCTGTTCTTCCCGTTCTTTGAATCTAACCCCTATCATATCCGCAAAGGCAGTGGATCTGCATCGGTTGCTTGCGATATCGTGCTGGTTCCCATGGAGGCTGAAGCCGCCGATGGTGACACTGATGGCATCAGCGATGGGCCTGATTTTCTAACAGGCACAAAGCAACCCGTTGTCGACAGATGGATAGCTCCGCCAGTCATAACCGATACTGAAAATCAGGACGGATGGGCAGTCAATGCGTGGATCAAAAATGGCCGCGGCGGAAGCGACGGCGGCGGCGACGGCACGTACGCACGGGATCATGTATCGGGCCCGGAGCGTGTTATCCAAACAGGGAGAGGTAGTTCCTGGTATGGCGACATCGACCACAAAGGGGGGCAGCAAGTCTATTATCGTGGAGATGGTAGATCCGATAAAACCGATGAGGCCAAAAACGCCGAATTGGGAATCGCCAAAAGTGAGCGGTTGACGCGCAATTATGATGCCGCACTCGAACGGCTCGCTAAGCTCGACCCGAATGGCGATGCGCTCGTCAAAAGCGAGGCGCGCTTTCAATTTCAACAAGCGCAAATAAAGTACGATCTGGAGGATTATGCAGGCGCGCGAGAAGAGCTGCCACGTGTTCGGGAAATCGCGCCGAACAACCATAAAGAGGCGGCCCTGCTCGAACGAAAAGAGAATCTCCAGACTGGTAAACAACTGATCGAGGCCACGGATATCCGATTGAGCGGCAGTCCGTCGGAATCCGACCTAAAAACGTCAGTTGACGGCACGCCGGTCTCACGTGTCGCTGCCGTAGAACAAGTCAAATCGCCTGTTCTTCATGAACCCGCCGCGCACCGGACCGCAATTGCAAAAAGGCCAATCATATCGAAATACTCGCCGGTTACGTTTGATTTTCCTAGGCTTGATGACTCCAAAGTCTCAGAAGAAAAAGGGAAAGACTCGCGATCGGTCGGTCAGATCGTACAGCAGCAGGTCGCGGGAGGCGTTGTTTCGGAAGAAGAGAAGAAGGAATCGCAAACGACCTACCAAGCTAACGCCGGCAATGATCGGGAGCTAACGCGCAAATTCCACAACGGAGAGAAGCCGGCGGCTCCCGTGATCCCCGATCCCCCGACACCAGTGCCCGCGCCGCCTCCGGATATGAACTCTTCGATTGATATTTTCGCGCCCGCGACACCCGCGCCCGCTGATATTTTCGCGCCCGCGACACCCGCGCCCGCTGATATTTTCGCGCCCGCGCCGCCCGAGCCCGCAGCGCTCACGAAGGCGGTTTCGACGCCCGTCAAGCCGCGCATGCCGGCCGTCTTCAACCCCTTTGTCGCATCCGCCGAACAGCCGCTCTCGACGTTTGCCATTGACGTCGACACCGCCTCCTATACACGAACGCGCCAGGCCATCCTCGCCGGTCAGCTCCCGGAACCGGAGGCGGTTCGTACCGAAGAGGTGGTCAACGCCTTTGACTATGGCGACCGCGCCCCCGATCTCGCCACCTTCCGCATCTTCGTCGAGGGTTCGCCATCGCCGTTCGGACACGGAACCTCGCTCATCCGCCTCGGCATCAAGGGCCGCCGCCTGGGCCGCGAGGAGTCCCGCCCCGCCGTTCTGACCTTTGTGGTCGACGCCTCCGGCTCGATGGCCCAGCCCGACCGGTTCGGCCTCGCCCGACTGGCGCTCGACGAACTGATCGGCCGCCTTGGCAAGGATGACCGCATCCAGCTCATCGCCTTCAACGACACCGCCCGCGTCCTCACCGAGCCCATCGCGTCCACCGGGCGAAAAGAGATCCTCGCCGCCTTCGACCGCATCCAATGCACCGGGTCCACCCATCTCGAGTCGGGCCTCCGTCTCGCCTATGACCGTGCCGCCGCCGCCTTCCGACCCGGCGCCGAAAACCGCGTCATCCTCATCTCCGACGGCGTGGCCAACCTCGGCACCGGTGCGGCCGCCGACATCCTCACGCACATTGACGCCGCTCGCCGCCAGGGAATCACCCTCGCCGTCTTCGGCGTCGGCCGCGGCACCTACAACGATGAGATGCTGGAACAGCTCGCCAACCGCGGTGACGGCACCTATCGCTTCCTCGACTCTGCAGACGAGGTGCGCCGCGCCTTTGTTGACGATCTCGCCGCGACCCTGTACAACATCGCCTCGGACGTCAAGATCCAGGTCGAATGGCTCCCCGCCGCCGTCTCCCGCTACCGCCAGCTCGGCTACGAAA
>JBIJDW010000221.1:0-5603 GCA_044343885.1 Kiritimatiellia bacterium | reverse complement strand
GCTGCGAACGGAGCAGGGGCGTCTTCTTATCGAGCGCATCGCCATAGTAGCCGCAGAAGATGGTGGGGATGCAAAGCACCGAGCCGCCTTCAAAATCCTTGACGAACGCGGGCGAGGTGGGATCCCAGGCCGTGTAGCCGCGCGCTTCAAAGGTGGCGCGCAGCCCGCCCGACGGAAAGCTCGAAGCGTCCGGCTCGCCCTGAATCAGCTCCTTGCCCGAGAACTGCGCCAGCACCCCACCCTCGCGATCAGGCGTGAAGAACGAGTCGTGCTTCTCGGCCGTGATTCCGGTTAGCGGCTGGAACCAGTGGGTGAAGTGCGTCGCGCCTTTCTCGAGGGCCCAGGTCTTCATGGCGTCGGCCACTTCGTCGGCAATCACCGAATTCAACGCCGATCCGTTCACGATCGTGGAGGCGAGGGATTTGTACGCCCGCTCCGAAAGATAGTTGCGCATCGTCTTCAAACTAAAGACGTTTTCGCCAAATTGATCCGCCTTGGCCTTCATCTCACTGTTTTTAGTGGTCATGAGTGTGTTCCTTGCCGTTAGTCGATCTGCCCCACACGATTCATCGCGTGGTTGCGAAGATTTTAGCACACCCCGTGCCAAAACGGGGAAAAAAAACACGCACAGAGGAAAGGCTCGATTTCGAGAGGCATGCACAACCTCTGGGAACGCCTCAGAGTTAACAGGGGGTGGACGCGGCCGACAATACTGTCATGGTCTGGGTGCCGCCCGTACAGAATTGTAAGGCGTGGGCGCCTGAACCCTCACCCGTGAGGAGGACCAAGGACGAGCCTGAATGACGCTAAGTTCATCGATGCTTCCGATCCTAATCGTAATCGTAATCTTAATCCGCTGGGCGACTAAGAAGTTGTAACACATTGCGCAGCAAAAATATACAACTATTTTAAAGAAACATTGTGGGGGTAGACAAACGCCTTGGAATGTGCGACACTACTCGGGTTCGTTTTGCAAGAGCCTGCAATAGATGACGACAAAACACAGATGGGTGCTATACGGAGGGGTGGTCTGTGCGATCCTTCTTGGGGGCGCTGTATCCGCGTTCCTTCTGCACCGTCACCAGGGGTCGCCTGCCTACCAAATCGGTCATGGCCGCGCGGAGAAGAAGATATGGGCGATCCGGGAACTGGCGAAAAAGCCCACAGGACCTGAAACCTGGCAGACGATAGCGCGCGCGATGACGGACGCCGATACGATGGTCCGGATGGCCGCCGTAGGCGCGCTCAAGGCCTCCGCCGACAGGATTTTTGTACGCGACCTTTCGCGCATGGCCATGGCCGACCCCGAAACGCTCGTACGCGCCGCGGCCGTGGATTCGCTCGCCGCCCTTGGCGGAGATGAAGCCTGGAAGACGGTGCTCACCTTTCTCCAGGCCGAAGAAGGAGAACTGCGCGCCGTCGCGGTCGAATGCGCGGGACGCTATGGCCGACGCGAAACCGTTGCGACCCTGCGCATCATGAAACGCGAGGATCCCTCACCGGAGGTCCGGGACCGCGCCCGCGCGGTCCTCCAAGCGCTCGCCCCCAACCCACCCCCAACGACCCCCGTTGACTTGTCGGGCAAGTCCCTTTTCTTTGAGGCCGAGCACGGCGTTCGCATGCGGAGGAATTTTGAATGGGCACCATCCCGCCAGGAGCTTCTTAAAGGCACGAAAGGGGAGATCAAGGATCCGGCTCTTGCCGGCATCGAGAACCATTCCGGCTACGGGTGGATCAGGGCCTTGCAGGGCGCGGGAGGACGCGCCGGCTACTGGGGCGGGGATTCCCTCTGCACCGACATCGGGAAGATCGACTACCCCATCCACCTTCCGGCTGCGGGGAACTACGACTTGTGGTTCCGGGTATGGTGGATGGACGACTGCGGGAACTCGCTCTTCGCCTGGTTTGACGACATGCCTGAAACCGACTTCAGCTCCCCAGAAGCGGAGGACGACAATCAGTCCTTCAGGAAGTGGTACTGGCATCAAGCCAACAGCAATCTGCGTCTCTCGGCGGGGGCCCATACGCTTCATCTTGAGGTCTGTGAAGACGGAATTCAGGTGGATGCCATCGCCCTGCAACCCGCCAATGCGCCACCGCCGCAGGGATGCGTTCCCGCCAACATCAACCCCCTCGCGTGGGCTCCCCCGGGAGTGGAAGTGCAGTGGTCGTGCGAATCCGAGGTGATGGACAGCAGCGGAAACCTCTACGTCACGCTTTGGGTCCTTCGACAGGGGCCGGACCCGCTCGAAGGCGTCGTCACCCTCGATACGGGCAAGGGCGTGCCCCAAGGCGGACGCACCCTCGCCGTCCGGCTTGAGGACGATGACTACGTGTTTTCGCGCGACCTGGTCATTGCCTACGGGGCATCCGAACCGTGCCGGGAAAGCCTTGTCCGTGCCACATTCATTTCAACAAACGGGCAACACAAGGCCTCCACAAGCATGATCGTGCAAAAATCATGGCCATGGGAATACGCCGGCCCGTATCGGGAACAAAAGGCCCTTGATTCGATCCTGTCCGATCCGCACGTGACCTGGCGCACCATCCCGCCAGAGAAGATATACGGTCGATATGGCGTCATGGATTTTGAAAAGGCGTTGGGAAACGGGACACATGGATATATGTACCTTCGCACGCGCGTGCGGCTCCCGGAAGACACCTCCATCCGATGGCTGCTCCAGGCCGATGACACCGCCGATGTCTGGATGGATGGCCGTCCCTTGATCAGCGAGCGACACCAGATGCCCCTGGAGGCGAGCCTGAGTCAGGTCTTTCGACAGGAGTCGAAGGGCGAACACGTCATCGTGGTCGAGTCCTTCCAGACGGCCACTCCGGACAAGGGGTTGTTTGACACTCAAAATTACTGGAGTCTGCGGTTCCGCGCCCGGGCCGATTACCACACCCCGGCCAACCTGGAGGGGATCCGGTATGAGTAACTCACGCCTCACATGTTCGCTAGAACAGGTACTCCGCCGACAGGATCAGATTGCGGCCAGGTTCGTTGCTGCCTGATCCGTGAATGCGATAATCCGTATTGAAGACGTTCTCGACCGACGCCACGAATGACACGCCGTTCTTCAACCGGCAGCCGAAGCGCAGATCCGTTACGGCATAGCCCGGCGTGCCGCCCGGCGGAATACGCTGCGTGTCGGTCTTATCGGCGGCGGTCAGACGATCTTCCTGATCAGAGACCCGCTCGGCTGCCTCAGCCCAGAAGCGGCGGTCTTGGCTTTCCCACCGCAGAGCCGTAGTGGCGGTCATGGGCATCGTGCGGACCGGCTCTGTGATCGTGATTCCGGATGCATTACGGTAGTCGGTGGATCCTTCCATCCAGGTGAAGCCCGTACGCGAGAGCCAGTGCTTGGCTAGGCGCACCTGCAGCTCACTCTCGACGCCGTGGACATACCCGCCGTCGCCGTTGATCTTGGTGAATGCGTTGGGCGTTGCCGTTGCCTGACGGATGATGAGATCTCGGATACTGGTATAGAAATAGGCCACTTGCCACGCGACAGGATCAGCCGTCACACGCGTGCCGATCTCGCCGGTCACGAACTTTTCCGAGGCCAGATCTGGCGCCGGTATCTCAATGTCGGAACTTTTGCTCACATCAAATCGGGTTAAATCCGACAGGTTAGGTGCCCGGTAAGCCTGAGCCAGGGACACATACGCAAGCCACTGTTTCTCGATCAGATGATAGGCCAGACGAAGGTTGCCGGAAAGATCAATCCAATCCGCGTTCATGGATGCGGGCGTATGCGGGGTCGTCGCAAAATTCTCAAAGCGGCCGATATCCGCCAGTGCATACGTGGCGCGCGCGCCCGCCGTGAGATCCCACCGGTCCGCCAGTTTCACACGGTCCTGCACATACGCGGCCGCCGTATGGTAGGTCGCGTCGTCGGCCACCGGTCCTTGGATGCCAATGGACGACAGCACGCCGGCGCTCGTGTAGTTTCTACGGAAACTGTCAACCCCGTCATGGATATATTCCGCGCCAGTTGCCCACGTGCCGAGGCTTGTTTCCTTCAGTAAATCCGCACTCATGCCCCAGGTCTGCACATCAAAACCGTCAGTGGTCCGGGTGAGATCCTTCTTGGTCACATATTTGGTCTCTTCCTGACGCTGGTAATAGAGGGTTGTCTGCAACGTGTCATAATAACGGGTCGGCTCACGGTCAACATAACGCAGATAGGTCAGCGTACGATCCTGATCAAAGGTGTGAACCGGCTCCGTTCCGACTGTGGTTCCGTGCCATGAGATCCCATACGGGGTGCGGTGTGTACGCCAGACATCGTCCTGATTGACATTCATGTGGGCAAAAATCAATTCGCGATCGCCGGTCAATGCGATCCGCACCTTGGCGTCATAATCCAGTTCGTCATAGCCGGTCTTGCGCTGCCGGCCCACCTTTTTACCGCCATCGAGATCGCCAAAATTCCGATAGGTGACGCCAAAAAGCCCGGCCCACGGGTCCGTGCCGTAGGTACCTTCGGCGCGTCCAATCACCGAGCGCTCGGCGGATGCCCCCCGTGCCGCCAGACGGCCGCCCCAGATGTCCGACCCGCCCTCGGGAGCATACTCGGGAAGCCGCGTAAAGGCCTGGAGGGTGCCGCCCACGGCGTCGGAACCATACAGCGCCGAACCCGGCCCCTTCAAAAGTTCGAACGCATCGAGCGAGTAGCTGTCGACGGTGTTCCAATATTGGTTCGCTCCTTCACGGAAAACGGGCGAGTTCAGACGGATCCCGTCCACCAGCATCAGCGTTCGGAAACCGGTGAATCCGCGAATATAGGGCGACCCTTGTCCATAGGAGGTTTTTTGCACCATCACGCCCGGCGTCAGTTCCAGAGCTTCGGGCAGCGTCCGCGTCTGGTTCTCGTACAGATCCTGAGAGGTAGCCCGGGTAACAGAGGCCGCCGCCGTATTGATCGGTTCCGCGATACGCGAGGCCGTCACAATGACGGACGACAGATTGGTCACCTCGCCGGCCACCGCCCAACCACACACTCCGACGACACCCAGCACCGTTCCGATCCTACGCATGGCGAACTCCCGTGTACCCCCGTGATAGAAATAATGAATGAGCCGCTTGCAAAACCCTGTTTTGCAAGTGGAGTGTTCAGGTGTCAGGTTTCGGGTGTCAGGAAAAACCACGCGATGTTGCGTCTTCCTGAAACCTGAACACTGAAACCTGAAACCGGCGTTTGCAGGGCCTCTGCAAGCGCCTCACGAAATTAAACGCCGCAGGCCGTCAATCGGTTCAGCTACCAACAATCGCAGGTTTGCGCAAATGGCCACCGAGGCCCTTTTACGCATCAATCTCCTGGAGCCGCGCGACGACACGCGCTGTCGTTGCGCCGGGCGGTCGATTGCAGAAAAAACAGCCTTCGTGAGCAGGACATCGGCCGACTATCGGAACGTGGGCGCTGATGCTGGCTCAGGGCGGCGAGTAACGGGAATATCTTACTTGCGCTGCAATAGTTTATGCATAGATTCCCTGTCCCCAATCCCGTCTGGCGGCTACTGATGGGAGGCCCGTCCCTAATCCGCGTCTCGCGACGGCAGAACCCGGTTGACGACAACGGCGACGACAACGGATAACG
>JBIJDW010000220.1:0-5620 GCA_044343885.1 Kiritimatiellia bacterium | reverse complement strand
CCAGCCTGCACGATTCGTGCTGGCTGGTCACCGAGTTTGATCCGCGAACCCGCGCCCCGACGCGCAGCATGTACTACTACCCGATCAAGAACAAGGGTGTCTCGTTTGCCCACATCGACAAAACCTTTGACGATTGGGCCCAGCCCTTCAGCGCCACGGAACTGGAGCCGGGGCTTGTGCGTCTGCACTACAAGACGCCGTGGCTCCATACGATCGGCAACATCGTCACCCTCAGCCACGAGAAGCGCAACAACCCGGGCGTGTTCATTCACGAGTCACGCAACGTCGCCATCGAGGACGTGCGTCTCTACCACGTCGGCGCCATGGGAGTCATCGGCCAGCTCTCCGCCGATATCTCGCTCAAGCGGGTGGAGATGGCCCCGCGGCCGGGCTCGACGCGCATCATCGGTGTCCAGGCCGATGCCACGCACTTCGTCAACTGCGAAGGGACGATCCGGCTGGAGGATTGCCAGTTCGACAACATGCTCGATGATGCTACGAACATCCACGGCATCTATTCGAGCGTTTCGCGTGTGGTCGGCAAGGGCACTGTTGAAGCGGAACTCAAGCACTTCCAGCAGCATGGGATCTGCTCGTACCGGCCGGGCGACCGGGTGGCGTTCACGGATCAGCAGAGCATGCAGACCCTGGCCGAGGGGGTGGTGGCCGAGGTACGCGTGATCAATGCGCGTTTCTTCGAGCTGCGTTTCCAGGAAGCCATCCCATCGGACGTGCGTCCCGGGTTCGCCATTGCTAATGTCACGCGCCTGCCTGCCGTGGTCATCCGCGGCTGCCGCACGGGCAACAACCGACCGCGTGGTTTCCTGCTGGGCAGCAACCGGCCGATGCTGATCGAGGGGAACACCTTCTACAACTCCTCCCACGCGATTCATGTGTCCGGCGACGCCAACTACTGGAACGAGTCGGGGCCGGTGCGCGATCTCGCCATCCGCGGCAATACGTTTCTGAACTGCGGCTATGCGGACGGCTCGGCGCCCATCAACATCAGCCCGGAGATTCCCAAGCCGGTGGAGAACGGTCCCGGTTATCACAGCGGGGTCGTGATCGAGGACAACACCTTCATCTCGCCCAATCCCAACCTGCTCACCGCCGGCTTCGTGGATGGCTTGGTGTTTAGGAACAATCGGGTGAAGGTGTCGGACGCCTTTGCGCCCAACGCCGAAGGCAGGCCGCCGGTGCAACTGTGGGGCTGCCGGGATACCACGGTGGAAAAGACGATAGCGTGAAGAGCCGGGCAAGATTCCATTATTGACAGAGGTTCTTGCAAAACCCCCCGGGCGCTGCGCCTGACGGCTTGCGTCCGAGGGGTTTTGCGCGAGCCCATAGATACAATATTGTATCTATGGCAATTAATAAAACACAAATGTCGTATTAAGACAAGCCGAGTATTCTCGGCAGGCCTCATTGAGTATGGCGTAACATACTCTTATTAATACAGTTAAGTAGTAATAAATATTTTTTCAATAGCGTTGGCATATCGGTTGCGTATGGAGTGGTCATCCGGCAGTGTTCGGACGATACACGATCAGTTAACGCAACGTCCACCATAGGTGGGCAGAAAAGGGAGAGCGAAATGAAAAAGGCTGAGCGCTTCATGGAAGTGGCTTTGGGTGTGACTTCGGTTCTGGTTGGGATGACCGCTTCACTCGCAGCGCATGCGGCTGACACGACGGTTGGGATGGATGTAGCTTCGGCCTACGTTTTTCGCGGCAACACATTTAACGACGGCCCGGTGCTGCAGCCGGCGTTCTCTGTCGGCAACTTCAAACTGAACGACTCATTCACGTTGCCCCTGACTCTGGGTGTGTGGGCCAACATGGACATCGGCACCTACAATCACACGCTGGATAAAGGTCAATTCTCGGAGGTCGACTTCACGGCGTCCTATGCCTTGCCCAAGGTGATTGATAAACTGGGCTGGTCGGCAGGCTATTGCGATTACGTCTATCCCGGTGGCGCGGCATCGGATCGTGAGGTGAATCTGGGGTTCACGTACGATACCTTTCTTTCGCCGTCGCTGGCGTTCAATTACGGGTTGGACGGCGCTGTGCGGGAGAATACGTATATTGAGGGCGGATTGAAGCACGCCTTCAAACTCGATCCGGTGACGCTCACGTTGGGCGGTACACTGGGTTACCAGATCGTCTCAGAATCCGAGGCGTCCGGGTTCGGTCCGCTGGTGCTGACGGCGTCGGCGTCCTACTCGATTCTGACGGCGTCGGTCAGCTACGTGGCCGAGGTCGGCGACGGCGTGCTGGCGAATTACGATGTGAAAGTCGTCGGGAAACTCGGTGTGTCATACACATTTTGACGGGAGACCCCGTCGCAACACAAGGAGCAAGCTATGAAACTGATCGTTGCATTTGTTCAACCCGAGCGGCTGAACAGCGTGAAGCAGGCTTTGTACGAGCGGGAGATCTTCAAGATTTCCGTGACCAATGCGCTGGGTTGCGGCCAGCAGAAGGGCTATCACGAAAGCTACCGCGGGGCGGATGTCGAGGTCAATCTGCTCAAAAAGGTGCGCATCGAGATTGCCGTGAACGAAGGCTTCGTCAAGCCCTGTGTCGATGCCATCATCAAGGGCGCGCGCACAGGCAAGATCGGAGACGGCAAGATCTTTATCATTGATCTGGTTGAATGCATTCGCATCCGCACCGGGGAGACCGGTGGAGACGCGATCGGCTGATTGTGTGACAAAAGAGAAAGGATGGGAACGATGAGAATCAATAAATGGACGATGGGCATTCTGGGTTTCTGCGCCGCAACCGGCGCCGCCTGGGCGGCCGACCCGCAGGGACCGACGGCCGGTGACGCGATGTTCACGGCCAACAATGTCTGGATGATGGTGGCCACGATGCTGGTGTTCATCATGAGTCTGGGGTTTGCCACGGTTGAAACCGGGCTGACACGGGCGAAAAACTGCGTCAACATTCTGTTCAAGAACACGATCATACCGGCCATCGGCGTTCTGACGTTCGCGGCGATCGGGTTTGGCCTGATGTACCCGGGCGAGCATTGGCTGGCCGGCCAGTGGCTCGGGTTCAAGGGATTCGGGCTGCTGCTGCCGGAAGGCGGTGCGACCAGCGCCTACAATCCCGGTATGACGTACTGGACGGATTTTCTGTTCCAGGCCATGTTCGCCGCCACGGCCGCCACGATCATCTCCGGGGCCGTGGCCGAACGCGTGAAGCTTTCGAGCTTCCTCGTGTTCACCGCGATCTACGTGGCGTTCGTCTACCCCTTTGTCGGTTCGTGGACCTGGGGCGGCGGCTGGTTGGGCGACCGGAATTTCCACGATTTCGCCGGCTCCACGCTGGTCCACTCGGTTGGCGGATGGGGCGCTCTGGCCGGCGTGCTCGTGCTGGGTCCGCGCATCGGCCGGTACGTCAATGGCAAGATCAAACCCGTCATGGGCCATAGTCTGCCGTTGGCTACGCTGGGCGTCTTCATGCTGTGGCTGGGTTGGTTCGGGTTCAACGGCGGTTCGGTGTTATCGGCTGATCCGGGAGCCGTCTCCCGTGTGCTGGTCACCACCAACCTGGCGGCATGCGCAGCCATGATCACCTCCATGCTGACTTCCTGGATCATCCAGAAGAAGCCGGATCTGACCATGATCCTGAACGGCTGCCTGGCCGGTCTGGTGGCCATCACGGCGGGCGCCGACTGTGTCACGCCGGGTGGCGCGGTGGTCATCGGACTGATCGCCGGCGTGTTGGTGGTGCTCTCCGTCTTCGGATTTGATCGCCTGCATCTGGATGACCCTGTGGGCGCCCTCTCCGTACACTTGATCAACGGTGTGTGGGGCACTCTGGCTGTTGGGATCTTCACCACGGATTCGAAGTTCACTCTGGGCACGCAGCTCCTGGGCATTGCTTCCTATGGGGTGTTCTGTTTCCCGGTTGCACTGCTCCTCTTCTGGCTCGTCAAGAAGACGATGGGCATCCGTGTCAGCGAGGACGAGGAACTGCGCGGCCTGGACATCGGCGAGCATGGGCAGGAAGCCTATGGCGGATTCCAGATCTTCAGTAACCAGTAGGGGAGCGCGGGAAAGCAAGCGGGCACCGCCGCCTGACGCTTCTTGTCTTTTTCTGAACCCTGAATTCCGTCCCCGTTCCGGCAGGATAAACAGAACCGCGCATCTGAACGCAGGGACGTCGCTTGACTAAGCGACGTCCCTGCGTCTTTCTCATTCCGCCGCGACGGTTCCAAACGGCATGGAGGGTTCATCCCCGCCACGACTCAGAGCCCGGCGCTGGGCACGGTGGTTTATTTCCACGGCAATGCCCAGAACATGACCGCGCACTACTCGTTTGTCTCTAAATATCGTAGTTCGCTATGCCGCGGTCTTCGCGGTCCTGGCTTCGCTGCAGAATCCCCTTCAAGGTGATGGACTGCAGGATGTCGTTCAGCTTGTCCTCGATCTCAGACCACACCTCGGCGGCGGCGCAACCCGTGCGGCGCTCGCACCCCGTGGCGCCCGCCGCACAGGCCGACAGCACAATCGGCCCCTCCAGAATGGCGAGTATCTCCCGCATGGTCAACGACGCCGGGGTCCGCGCCAATACATAGCCGCCGCGCGCCCCGCGTGTGGCGCTCAAAAGCCCGGCCCCTTTCAATGGGTTGAGCACCTGCCACAGGTATTTCTGTGAAATCCCTTGTCGCTTGGAAATGTCCGCCAGTGTCACCGGTCCGTTTTTCTGGTGTAGCGCTACATCCAGCAATACCCGCAACCCGTACCGACCCTTCGTTGAAACGACCATGTGCCACCTCTTTTCTATCGAGGCGCTTGCAAAACCTCCTTCGTCGGTTCTGCAAGCGCAGTATTCAGAAGCCAGAATTCAGTATTCAGAATTGGAACCCTCTCACGGGCAACGTGTTCAAATATTCTGACTCCTGTCTTCTGTATGCTGACTTCTCTCTTGCAAACACCCCGGAGGGGTTTTGCAAGAGCCTCTATCGTCTTCGCACCCTTCGTGTCCTGCACGAGGAATCCCTCTGCTGGATTTAGGGTTTAATCGCTAGACATTATAGATGATCACGGCGGAACAGGTCAAGCGAGCGGAAACGAGGAATTGCGGAAATGAAAAAGCGATTGACCTCACTAGGCCACATCATCTATGGTATAACTGTAGTTTTTATGAAGCGGAGGTGCCCATGCCGATTCCAAAATTATCAACTCTGTTCGCTCAGGCGGGTTCGCGGCGCGACCCCGCGACCGGTGCGATCTCCGTCCCCATCTATCAGACGGCCTCGTTTAGCCATCCCGCACTGGGGCGCTCCACCGGCTTTGACTATTCCCGCACCTCCAACCCCACGCGGCTGGCGCTGGAAGAGACCCTGGCGGCTGCCGACGGCGGTGCCCGCGGCTTTGCCTTTGCCTCGGGTCTGGCCGCGATCGACACGCTCCTGCGCCTTTTCGCGCCCGGCGATCGTATCGTGGTCACCGAGGACCTTTATGGCGGGACGTTCCGCCTGTTTGAAAGGGTTTTCCGTCCGCTCGGCATCGACGCCCGCTATGTCGATACCGCCGACACCGCTGCCGTGGGGCGGGCCATCGAAGATCCGCGCGTGCGCGCCGTCTTTGTCGAAACCCCCACCA
>JBIJDW010000026.1:0-16478 GCA_044343885.1 Kiritimatiellia bacterium | reverse complement strand
GTCCACGGCGAGCACGGGCTGGCCGTCGCGCAGCGGGCGAGCGATGTCCTCTTCGGCGGCTCGTTCGACGGGCTGGCCGCCTCCGACCTGCTGGCGGTCTTCGCCAACGTTCCCTCGTCCGAACTCCCCCGCGACGCGGTAGTGGGCAAGCCGGTGCTGGAGGTGGTCGCAACGACCGGGCTGTGCGCAAGCAAGGGCGAGGCGCGTCGGCTGATGCAACAGGGCGGCCTGACGGTCAACAACGTCCGCGTGAGCGATGTTGCCGCGGTCTTCGAAGCCTCGATGCTGATCGAAGGACGGCTCACGGTTCTGCGGTCGGGCAAGAAAAACAACCGCCTGCTGAAGGTGTGCTGAACACGGAGGAGCGACTATGGACACTTCAGACACTCCGACGCAGGCGCTGCACCTGCCGCCCGGCCTGACGCTCACCGCCGACGAAGCGCGGGTGCTGGGCGCGCTGATTGAGAAGCAGATCACGACGCCGGAATACTATCCGCTGACCCTGAACGCGCTGATTGCGGCCTGCAATCAGAAAAGCAATCGCGATCCGGTGCTGGCGCTCGACGAAACGGCAGTGGTTTTGGCGCTGGACGAGTTGCGCGACAAGAAACTGGCGTGGCAGGTCTCGTTGGCGGGGCACCGGGCCTACAAGTACCGGCACGCCTTTACCGAGGTTTTTCATGTGTCGGAGATGTGCGTGCCGCTGCTGACGGAATTGCTGTTGCGCGGTCCGCAAACCGCCGCCGAGCTGCGCACCCGCACGGAGCGGATGCAAGCGGTGTTTGCAGACGTGGCGGCGGTGGAAGCCGCGCTGCAGGGTCTGGCCGAGCATACCCAGGGGCCGTTGACCGTCAAACTCGCTCGCGAGTCCGGGCGCCGCGAAGCCCGTTGGGCGCACCTCTTGAGCGGCCCGTCGGTCGCCGCCACACCTCCATCCGCCAGCAGCGACGCTATGCCGCCGCCGGTCACGGCGTCGGCCGTCTCCCGCCTGGATCGACTAGAACAGGAACTCGCCGCCGTGCGCGAGCAAGTCGCCGGGTTGGAGGCTCGGTTCGCGGCCTTTTCCGGGCAATTCGGCGAGTAGAACGGGGTTGAGAAGTCATCGGCCAGCGACAGGGAATATGTGTCCAAACTGTTGCAGCACAATCAAGTTGTCCCTTTCAATCGCCAACCAGAGCCTGTATCAGCGCCGCGTTCCATAGTCGCCCACAGATCTCCGGCAGTCGATCCGCCATTCTCCAGGCGCGTCCCTGTTTCTCTGTCCCCATTACAGCGCATTACATATTCACCGGACGCGAACTCGCCAGGGTTCACGGTAAGGTGCGAGGCGTGGTTGGAGGTCTCCAACTACTCCTGACCGCCATGCTGACTCAGTACACGCGCAACGTCCTCGTGCCTCTCATATATCGCCATGTGGAGAGGCGTCCAACCACCAATGTTCCTGGCATTGATTTCAGCCTTTTCGGCCAAGAGCAATTCCACCACATGCTTGTGGCCGTTCAATGCCGCCCAGTGCAAGGGCGTATTCTCTTGCTCGTCTTTGCTGAACACCAGGTCAGCTTTGTCTCTGATTAGTGCCCTGACCTTCTCCAAGTCGCCACTCATGGCCGCATATTTAATCGTGTGTGTCACGCATTCAGGTTCTGGGCGAGCCAACCTGTCCCGCACACAATCAACTGGTAGCAGTACGGTGTCGAGTGTGAAAGAGAAAGGCAGATCAACCAGGAAAAGTGCCCTTGCGGCACAGGGTTCTGCAGCTATAATGCCAATGCAATCGAATTTGGTTCCGACGTAGTAGTTGACACCTTGGCTAAGCAAACAAGGGCTCACCCGTTCAGAAATCGCCATACATCCAGTCGTGGCCGAAAGTATGGCCACACCGCCGCATATTATCAAGGTGCGCCGTATCGCCGTAGCAGTCATCTCTTTCTTCGCCAATAGTGTTATTGAGCCTACTTCTCAGAAAAGTTTCATCTCAGCGGTTTCACAATAGCGCTGGCATCGACTGTTTGTCAATTTTTTTGGGCGAATCGGAATATGTTACCGCCCCGGCGCGTTCTCGCGCCGCCCCCACACACCCCCACACCCACACACTCCCACACCGTTCACTGTTCACTGCTCACTGATCACTTCCCCCATCCCCGCTTCCTGCTTCGCCCGCACCGCCTCCATGATCCGCGCAAACTGCAGCGGGTCCTCGATCTTCAGAACCCCCGCCATCGCATGCAGCCCCACGGCGCCGCCGTGCTGCACATCAATCCGGATCGGCGTGTCCAGCCCCAGGCTCTTCTCCATGGACTCAATCGCCCGCAGCCGGTCCGCCGCGTTCCGCGCATGCTCCGCCATCGGCGCCGAAACCCGCCTTTCCAAAACCACCATCATCCACGCCCAGGGCCAGTTGCTTCAGGCCGGTTACATCAAGCGCGTGTCCGGCGGCGGCACCTCTCGCAAACCCACGACGTTCATCATACCGATGCCGAAAAAATACCGCGAAAAAGTGAGCCGGATGCAAGAAACAGGAGAATGGACACTATGAACCTCTACCGCGTCGGCGACCGCCTCCTCACCGACACCGAATGGGACGCCCGCCCCAAAAAATAGCCGCTGCGTCCCATTTCAGCTTTTCAGCATTTCAGTTTTCAGCTTTTTCCCTTCCCGCCCCGGCGCGTTATCGCGCCGCCCCCGCTTTCAGCTTTCAGCTTTTCAGCTTTTCTCCTTACCGTCCACTCACTTCCGCCTTGCCACCCGCCATCAATCGCGCTATCTTCTCCCCTGTCCGCGTGACCGTCGAAACCCGCATCCTGAACGTAGCCCGAAAGAGATACAAGCAGCGTAAGAAATTTACAAACATCCCAATAGCGTTTTCATTCGCCACGTAGAATAGGATCACTCACCATGGACACCGCCCAACTTAATTGGATCACCCACTTCATCTGGGGCATCGCGGACGACACGCTCCGAGATGTCTTTGTTCGCGGCAAGTACCGCGATGTCATCCTCCCAATGACCGTCCTCCGTCGCCTCGATGCCGTGCTGGAACCAACCAAAGCCGCCGTGATGGACATGAAGGCCGCGCTCGACAAAGGCGGCATCGTCAACCAGGACGACGCCCTCCGTTCCGCCTCCGGTCAGGCCTTCTACAACACCTCGCCCTTCCTCCTGCGCGATCTCAAGTCCCGCAAGACGCAGCAGACGCTCAAAGACGACTTCATGGCCTACCTCGACGGCTTCTCGCCGAACGTGCAGGACATCCTCAAGAACTTCGAGTTTCGCAATCAAATCCCCCGTCTCTCCGAGTCCGACGGCCTCGGCCAACTCATCGAGAAGTTCCTCGACAAGGACATCAACCTCAGCCCTCGCCCTGTGGGCGAACTGCCCGGCCTCGACAATCACTCCATGGGCACCGTCTTCGAGGACCTGGTGCGCATGTTCAATGAGGACAACAACGAGGAAGCCGGTCAGCACTGGACGCCCCGCGACGCCGTCAAACTCATGGCCAGCCTCATGTTCCTCCCCGTGGCCGACAAGATCGAGTCCGGCACCTACCTGCTCTACGACTGCGCCTGCGGCACTGGCGGCATGTTGACCGTCGCGGAGGAAACCCTTCAGCAGATCGCTACCGCACACGGCAAGCAGGTCGCCACCCACCTTTACGGACAGGAGATCAACGCCGAGACCTACGCCATCTGCAAAGCCGACCTCCTGCTCAAAGGCGACGGCGACGCGGCGGACAACATCGTCGGCGGCCCGGCCTTCTCGACCCTGTCGAACGACCAGTTCCGCTCACGCACCTTCGACTTCATGCTCGCCAATCCGCCATACGGCAAGAGTTGGAAGAGTGACCTAGAGCGCATGAGCGGCGACGGTGGCAAGAAGGACGTCAAAGACCCGCGCTTCCTCATTGAGCACGCCGGCGATCCCGAATACTCCCTCATCACCCGCAGCAGCGACGGCCAGATGCTCTTTCTGGCCAACATGCTCAGCAAGATGAAGCATGACACCCCGCTCGGCAGCCGCATCGCCGAGGTGCACAACGGCTCATCCCTCTTCACCGGCGACGCCGGGCAGGGCGAGAGCAACATCCGCCGCTGGGTCATCGAGAACGATTGGCTGGAGGCCATCGTCGCCCTGCCGCTGAACATGTTCTACAATACCGGCATCGCCACCTATGTCTGGGTGCTCACCAACCGCAAAGCCGAACACCGCCAGGGCAAGGTTCAGCTCATCGACGCCACCCAATGGTTCAAGCCCCTGCGCAAGAACATGGGCAAGAAGAACTGCGAACTCGCCGCCGAGGACATCCAGCGCATCTGCGACACCTTCCTCGCCTTCAAGGAAACGCCGCAGTCGAAGATCTTCCCCAATGCCGCCTTCGGCTATTGGAAAGTGCGGGTCGAGCGCCCGCTCCGCCTCCACAGCCAACTCACCCGCCCGCGCATCGAGCCGCTGCGCTTCGCCTCCGGCGATGAGGACATCCGCGCCGCCCTCTACGCCGAACTCGGCGAAACCCTCTTCACCGATCCCGCCTCCGTCCGCCCGCAACTGGAGAAGCTCGTCAACGACTGGGGCAAAGCCGACAGCGAGGACGGCGAGGACGAGGAAGGCGAAGCCGACACGCCGAAAAAGAGTCTCTCCGACAAAAAGAAAAAGAAACTCCTCAGCGAAGCCACCTGGAAACGCGACGCCATGCTCCTCGATGTCGCGAACCAACTCCGAAAGGCCCTCGGCGATGACCTCTTCGAAGACCACAATGTCTTCTTGGAAAAGGTCGAAGCCGCGCTCAAGAAACTCGACCTCAAACCCAGCGCCTCCGAACTCAAGCTCATCGTCAACGCCGTCAGTTGGCGCGTCGAGGATGCGCCGCCAGTCATTGCGAAAAAGGAGAAACTCAAACCCGGCCAAACCGTCAGCGAGCATGACAAACTCTGCGGCTGGGTTGAAATCGGCAATCCCAAATCCGCAATCCGCATTCGCTATGAGCCCGACAGCGAACTCCGCGACTTCGAGCAAATCCCGCTACTGGAACCCGGCGGCATCGAAGCCTTCATCCGCCGCGAAGTCCTGCCCTACACGCCCGACGCCTGGCTCGTCGAGGCCGACACCAAGATCGGCTACGAAGTCAGCTTCACCCGCCACTTCTACCAGCCGCCCCAGCTCCGCACCCTCGCCCAGATCAGCGCCGACATCCTCGCCCTAGAGCAGGAGACCGAAGGCCTGCTCCACGAAATCACGAAGGGGGCCTCGGCATGATCGAGGGACTCAAGCCGTATGCGGAATACAAGGAATCGAAGGTTCCTTGGATCGGTCGCGTCCCAAGCGATTGGCGGGTGGAACGCACTAAATGGATTTTCCGCAGCAGAAAGGAACTCAATGTTGGCCGACGCAATACAAACGTGCTGTCGCTAACGCTGAGAGGCGTCGTGAACAATGACCCGGACTCGCCAGAGGGAATGGTTCCGAAGGACTACGCGACATATCAACTATTCAGAAAACACGATCTCGTTTTCAAACTGATTGACCTGGAGAACATCTGCACAAGCCGCGTGGGACTGGTGCATGAGGACGGCATCATGAGTTCCGCCTACGTGCGCCTTGCTCCGTCCAAGAGTGCCAATATCCGCTTCTTCTACTTTCAGTTCTTCGACCTATACACACGGGCCGTTTTCAATGCACTCGGCGCGGGGGTTCGTTCGACCCTCGGTGCAGCGGATTTAGGCGAACTCAGAATTGCCATCCCTCCCCCCGACGAACAAGCGGCCATCGTGCGGTTTCTGGACCACGCGAACCGGAAGATCGACGGCTTTATCCGCGCCAAGCGGAAACTGATTGGGCTGCTAAACGAGCAGAAGCAGGCCATCATCCACCGCGCCGTCACCCGCGGCCTCCACCCCGACGTCCCCCTCAAACCCTCCGGCATCCCCTGGCTCGGCGACATCCCGAAGCATTGGGAAACTATTCGCTGCGGAGGGCTTTTCAGAGAAGTGGTTGATGTCGGGCATCCCAAGGCGCGGCTGCTTTCAATTGACCGCATCAAGGGCATAATCCCGCAAGATGAAACCGGACGAAGAACCCGGGCCTCGTATGACCGTGGGGCTTACAAACGAGTAAAGCGAGGACAACTTGCATACAACCTGATGAACGCATTCATGGGTGCTCTCGGGTTCTCCCCATACGATGGCATTGTCAGCCCTGCCTACGCGGTCGCTCAGCCGCTTCGAGAGATTGAAACTCGTTACTTCCATTATTTGCTTCGGACGTCGAGTTACACGGGCGAGTTTAACCGGCTGAGCTATGGAATCATGTATGAGCGCAATCGTCTCTATTTCGAGCGGTTCAAAGTGGTTCGTGCATTGCTCCCGCCGCTTGACGAACAGAAGGCGATTGCCGACTGGATCGAAGCCAATACTGGAACGCTCACCGCCGCCATCGCCCGCACCGAGCGAGAAATCGCGCTGATGCAGGAATACCGGACGCGCCTGACCTCCGACCTCGTGACGGGCAAGCTGGACGTGCGCGAAGCCGCCGCCAAGCTGCCCGCCCCGCCCATCGCCGCCGCCGCAGAATCTACCGCTGACGAGCCACTGGAAGAAATCGAACCCGAGGAAGTCGAAACATGATCGCCCAAGAACTGACAGCTTTACTGGACAGGCTACTCCGTGAACCCCACGAAACCGAATGGCTGGAGTTCAAGGACAGCAACTACGAGCCGCAGATTCTCGGTGAGTATCTTTCCTCGCTGGCCAATGCGGCGTGTCTGGCTGGCAAACCGAGGGGCTACCTTGTGTTCGGCATTCAGGACCAGACTCATGCCGTTGTGGGAACGCAATTCGATCCCTACGCGGTCAAAGCCAAAGGCAATCAGGATTTGCTGCTGTGGCTGGCAGCGGGTCTTCAGCCCAATGTCGGTTTCGAGGTGCACATTCTCGTCCATCCCAATGGCAGGGTCGTGTTTTTTGAGGTCGGCCCGGCCTGGGACCGGCCGGTCCGTTTCTACGGCGCCGCTCACATTCGCGTCGGCACCAGCAAAACCGAACTCTACAAGTATCCCGAAAAGGAGCGCGCCATCTGGTCGCGTCGAACCGATTGGTCGGGACAGGTGCGCGAAGGCGCGACGCTCGCCGACCTGGATGCCGCCGCACTGGTGAAAGCTCGCGAGCAGTTTTGCGTCAAGCATCCGCACCAGGCGGCCGACGTGGCAAACTGGGACGACGCCACCTTTCTCAACAAGGCGCGGTTCATCGTTCGCGGCGCAGTAACGAACGCGGCGCTCCTGCTGTTGGGCAAGCCAGAATCCGCCGCGCTGTTGTCGCCCGCCGTGGCGCGGATTTCGTGGATCCTCAAGGACGCCCAGAACGGGGAACTGGATTACGAGCATTTCGGACCGCCCTTCCTGCTTCAGGTGGATCGCGTTCTGGGCCGCATCCGTAACCTGAACATCCGCACCATGCCCAGCGGAACACTGTTCCCGCAAGAGATCACGCAATACGACCCGTGGGTCATCCGTGAGGCGCTGCACAACGCGATCGCGCATCAGGACTACGGCTTGCGCGGACGCGTGAACGTGGTGGAAACGCCGTCGTCAATCCTGCTCACCAATGTGGGCAGTTTTCTTCCGGGAGACGTCGACAAGGTCATCCTGCAGGACGCGCCTCTGGAGATCTATCGCAACCCGTTCCTCGCCGAGGCGATGGTGAACCTCAACATGATCGATACTCAGGGCGGCGGCATCAAGCGGATGTACCAAAAGCAGATGCAACGGTTCTTCCCCATGCCGGACTATAACCTGAGCGAAACAGATCGCGTGCAGGTGACCATTCCCGGCAATATTCTCGATGAGCAGTACAGTCGGCTGCTAATGGAACGGTCGGACCTCAATCTGTGGCAGGTCATTCTCGTTGACCGCGTACAGAAGCGCCTGCCCATCACGCGCGAGGCCCATCACATGCTCAAGTCTGCGAGACTGGTGGAGGGGCGGTACCCTAATCTGCTCATCGCGGCACGGGTGGCTAAAATCACGGGGCAAAAGGCAAGGCACATTCGAGAACGCGGCTTTAACAAGCAATTCTATTTGGTCGCGATCGAAGCGCTGATCCGCGAACATCAACCGATTCCACGCGCGGAAATTGACCGTTTGCTGATGGACAAGCTGCCAGAAGTACTGAACGTGCGACAGAGGAAAGCGAAGATCCACAATCTGATGGCCGAACTTGCCCGTAACGGCAAAATCGAAAACCGGGGTACAAGGGGCAAACCCGCGTGGCACACCGCAACGGACAATCAAGCAACTCCAACAAAGCAAGAACCATGATTATTCAAACCATAGTCTTAGGCTCAACAGCGCAAGCGCTTGCGCTTAAGAGTGTTATGCTTTGTTTAAATGAGCCGCTACTTGCCGGATCTAACAAAGCTTTTAACAAAGACCGGTTGCCCGAAACAACGGTCTTGGAATCAGTTGGCTTGCCCATCAAAAGGAGATCCTGATGCCCACCGACACCACCGAAAAGGGACTCGAAACCCTGATCATCCGCCACATGACCGGGAAGGATGGCTTGACCTCTGGCGCGGTGGGGTTTGTGGCCGACGCTGAGCCGGCCAAGGGCGGCAATGGCTGGTATGCGGGCAACCCCGTCGCCTATGACCGCGAGTTTGCGGTTGACACCGATCAACTCTTTGCCTTTCTCAGCACCACCCAACCAGAGGAATACGCCAAGTTGGGCATGGGGGATTACAAGGAAAAACAAGGCATGGCGTGGCAGAAGTTTCTCGCCCGCCTGCAAGGGGAGATCACGCGGCGTGGGGTGATTGACGTGCTGCGCCATGGCATTAAGCACGGGGCGCTGAGCTTTGACCTGTTCTATGGCAAGCCATCGGCGGAGAACGCGAAGGCGGTGGAACGCCATGCGATGAACCGGTTCAGCATCACGCGGCAACTGCACTTTAGCCGGGAGAACAAGCGGTCGCTGGATTTGTGCGCCTTCATCAACGGGCTGCCGATCATCACCTTTGAACTCAAAAACAAACTGACCAAACAGACGGTGGAGGACGCCATCGAGCAATACAAACGCGATCGCGATCCCCGCGAGACGCTGTTTCTGTTTGGCCGCTGTATCGTTCACTTCGCGGTGGATGACCAGGAGGTGGCGATGTGCACCGCCCTCAAAGGCAAGGGCGGCACAGCCAAGGATTCGTGGTTTCTACCCTTCAATCAGGGCTGGAATGACGGCACGGGAAATCCTCCAAACCCGGACGGCCTCAAGACCGACTACCTGTGGAAGCACATCCTCACCCCGGCGCGGCTGACGGAGATTCTGGAGAACTACGCGCAGATCGTAGAAGAAGAGAATCCGAGGACGGGCAAGAAGAAACAGGTGCAGATCTTTCCCCGCTACCACCAGCTCGATGTGGTGCGGAGGATTCTAGCCGACGTGCAGCAGCAGGGAGCGGGCAAGCGCTATCTCATTCAACATAGCGCGGGCAGCGGGAAGTCGAACTCCATCGCATGGCTGGCGCATCAGTTGATCAGCCTGACGAAGGACGGGAAGGCGGTCTTTGATTCGATTATCGTCATTACGGATCGCCGCCTGCTCGACAAACAGATCCGCGAGACGATCAAGGGCTTTGCCCAGGTGGGCAGTATCATCGGCGCAGTAAAAGAAGGTGCTGGCACGTCCAAGACCGAGCAACTCACGAAGTATCTCAAGGACGGCAAGAAGCTCATCATCTCCACGGTGCAGACCTTTCCCTTCGTGCTCGATAACATCGGCGACGAGCACCGCGGCGGGAAGTTCGCCATCATCATCGACGAGGCGCACTCTAGCCAGAGCGGCAAGACCTCGTCAGCCGTCAGTCAGGTTGTAGCGGACACCGAAGACGAGATCAACGATGCCCTCGACGAGCGCATCAAAAAGAAGAAACTCGCCAAGAACGCCAGCTACTTCGCCTTCACCGCGACTCCGAAGAATAAGACGCTGGAGATGTTCGGCGTGCCATATTCCGAAGGTGGCGAGGTGAAACACCGCCCCTTTCACAGTTACACGATGAAGCAGGCGATTCAGGAGGGCTTCATCCTCGATGTACTGAAAAGCTACACGCCGGTGGCCAGCTACTACCGCCTAGCGAAGACCATCGAAGGCGATCCCGAGTATGACGTGAAGAAGGCGCGTAAAAAGCTGCGCCTCTATGTGGAGAGCCACAGCAAGGCCATCCGAGACAAGGCTGAGATCATGGTGGACCACTTCCTCGAACAGGTGATCGGGCAAAACAAGATTGGCGGTCAGGCGCGTGCGATGGTAGTGACCGGCAGCATCCAGCGGGCGATTGAATACTTTTTTGCCTTCAACGCCTACCTCAAGGAGATAAAAAGCCAGTATCGGCCCATCGTCGCCTTCTCCGGCGAACCGGAATACAAGGGTGACAAGGTCAGCGAATCGAAGCTCAACGAATTTCCGAGCGGCGAGATCGCCGACCGGATTCAGGAAGACCCGTATCGTTTCCTCATCTGTGCGGAGAAGTTTCAGACCGGCTACGACGAACCGCTGCTGCACACCATGTATGTGGACAAAATCCTCTCCGGCATCAAAGCCGTGCAGACGCTTTCCCGCCTGAACCGGGCGCACCCGAAGAAGCATGATGTATTCGTCCTCGATTTCCAGAACGACACCGAGGCCATAGAGAAGTCTTTCGCCGATTACTACCGCACGACAATCCTCAGCAAGGAGACGGACCCCAACAAACTGCACACGTTGAAAGGCGAGCTGGACGCATATCAGGTCTATTCGCCTGACCAGATCGACGCCCTGGTTGAGTTGTACTTAGGCGGCGCCGACCGGGACAAACTAGACCCGATCCTCGACACGTGTGTGGCCGTCTACGTGAACGATCTCGACGAAGACAAACAGGTGGATTTCAAAGGCAAAGCCAAAGCTTTCACCCGCACCTACGACTTCCTCGCCACGATCCTGCCGTATGGCGTGCAAGACTGGGAGAAGCTATCGATCTTTCTGAACTTCCTCATCAGCAAACTTCCAGCCCCCATCGAAGAAGACCTCGCCAAAGGCATCCTTGAAGCCATCGACATGGACAGCTACCGGGCCGAGAAGAAGGCAACGATGGCCATCGCATTGTCCGACGCGGACGCAGAGATCGAACCCGTTCCAACGTCAGGCGGCGGACGCAAGTCTGATCCGGAAATGGACAGGCTCTCCAACATCGTGAAGCAGTTCAACGACCAGTTCGGCGGATTGTTCGCGGATGCGAAACGGATGGAACAGCGCATCACCAAGGAGATCCCCGATAAGGTAGATGCAGACGAAAAATATCAGAACGCAAAGAAAAACTCCGATCGACAGAATGCCCGTATCGAGCACGACAAGGCACTCAAGCGCGTCATCACGGCCCTGTTCAAAGACGACGCCCAACTATTCAAGCAATTTCAAGACAACGAGTCCTTCCGCGGCTGGCTCACGGACACAGTCTTTGGAATGACGTATGAAAAGTGAAGCTCGCCCAGGGACGGGCCATCCATCCGCCCCCGCCTTCCCCTTTCCCCATTACGGCGGCGCGCATTCTTGTGGGCCCGCCGTCCGCCGCCAAGGGCCCCGTTTCGGCGCCTCCACGAGGCGCCTGGTGGCCGCCCCGCCGACCGCCGTCGTTACTGCCACACCATCGGCGATCCAGGCCACCGCCGCAGCCTGCGCGGCCGCCGCGAACATCTCCCGGCTCCATTCCGATCCGTGCCGCCACAGTTAGACCCCGCCCGCGCTTCTTCCTTTTACTTTTAAGCATTTCAGCTTTTCTCTCTCTCAATCTCTCGTGCGCCCACTGTGTGGGTGTCCGATAGGGTGCACGAATGTCCTTGCACAGGCTGATCGAATGTGTTTCACTCTCACCGGACGCTGGCGTGTGGTACTGAATACTGCTCTAGGAGTGGTGCTCAATCAGAAACAGGGCGCGACGCGGGTCTTGACGCATAGCGCGGAGGCATAGCAAACGGCGTATGTGTCAAAACTGCGACGTAAACGTTTCGGAATCAAAGGATGTATTGACGTATATCGGGTTTTGCGGGTGCAAAGTCCCGTAATATGCGTGACGGATAATACGATTCGCCGAAACAAGACAACCACTGTCGATCACAACAGTGACCAATTAATCTGGAGGGAAACCATGTCCTTAAGCGTGCAAGAAGAGAAGCCAGGCCAGAACTGGGATGACTGGCATGTTCAGGAAACTTACAAGTCCATGGTCACTTTAGGACAAGGGGCCTTGAAACTCACCTTTGCATTAAATGGCGCAGCCATCATTGCGATAATGACATTCCTTGGTAATCTTTCCACCCCGGGCACCCCTGCCCCCAATATGCGGGGGCCGCTAGTGTGCTTTCTGGTTGGCCTCGTTTGTAGCGGTCTGGCCACAGGGACTGCATATCTCACCCAGTTCTTCAATTTCAACGAATCGATTGGCAACACGCTTAAACGCGGAGATAAATATGTGCATGAATACTGGTTATGGGGCACTGGCACTTTGTTGGTGCTAAGTATCGGCGCATTCGCATGTGGAGCATGTGTAGCTGTGTGGAGAATATGACAGAATGAGAAGCACATATCCGGTCCTGGCTGACTTCTTCACGACGGCACTTCACTACTACCTGGTTCCCGACTTGATTCGTCTCAGAAGGGAGGTCAGGCCGAAGGGGGCAGGGGCAAAGGAGGGATGCACGATCGCCACAGCGTCTCTTGTGTTCTCGCTTCTCGATCTAGTCGGGTTTCTGATGCGACCCGACCCAAAGGCCAAGAAGACGGAATCGAAGAAGAATATCAGCTTCGCACTCGCCCCATCCGAGGGACTCTTTACGCCTACGTATGCTGCGGCCTCCCCAGTTCTGGTCGAATTGTTCCGACACGGAATAACTCATCAGGTCTTTCCAAAGGCGTGCGGCATCTCGAAGCCTAGTAAGCCTCACCCTCTCATCTTCTCAACTGACGGAAACACCCTCAGTCTCAACGTCGACGTATTCGTGGATGATCTCTTGTCGGCTCTTGTGTGCTTAGAACAGAAGGCGAATACGACCCCTTCTTTGGCCGCACAAATGGAAGACCGACTCGTGATGCTCCAGAAGGAAGACAACCAAGAACTTCTGAAACTGATACAGAACGGGATCATTGGCAAGGTCTGCCAAGGCCTTCATCCTACGGCAACGACGACGACAACAACCACGACGCCTCGGTGACAGAGGCCCGAAAAGGGACGGACCTTCCGCCCTCGATACAACGCGTTCTTGACCAAAAAGAAGTTCAACCCAGAAAGGCGCTATGAATCTCACCATCGCGTACTGCAACAACATTGATGCCGCCAGCATCGACATAGAAGAAGGGCGGCTCAATATCAAGTATGCCCTGAATGGAACAGGCAAAAGCACTTTAGCCAGAGTAATCGAATTGAAGTTACGCGGCGAAGGAAGCTTGAAAGAATTGACACCATTCAAACTTATCGACACCGCCGAAACAGAGCATGTGCCCCACGTCGACGGACTCGCGGGAATGTCCTCCTGTGCCGTCTTCAATGATACTTACATCAATAAATTCGCATTCCAACCGGACGAGATTCTCACAGACAGTTTCAGCGTGTTTGTTCGAAGTCCGGATTATGACAACCACCTTGCGGAAATCGAAGAATTGACCGCTAGCATCCGTGGAACGTATAAGGAATCCGAAGACATTAATCGAGTCATTGGCGAACTTACCACATTGAGTGACAGCTTCGGCAAATCCAAATCGGGACTCTCCGCCGCCGGTGCGATCGCCAAGGGAATCGGCAAAGGCAACAAAATCGCAAACATACCAAAGGGCCTAGAAAGCTACACGGCGTATCTCAGAAGCTCAGTCAATTCAAAGTGGTTGCGATGGCAAATGGATGGGAATGAGTACGTAGACCTTTCCGACAGCTGCCCCTATTGCACCTCTCCGACATCCGATAAGAAGGCAACAATAGCAAAGGTAAGCGAAGAATATGACGCCAAGGCCGTTGAGCACTTGAATAGAATAGTTGGCGTGCTCGACAGTCTCGGCAATTACTTCTCAGAGGATGCCGGTGCCAAACTCAAAGCAATCGCATGTAACATGAATGGCCTTTCAAAAGAGGAGACAAGCTACCTGCTACGTATAAAAGAGCAGGTCGACGTCCTGAAGGGAAAGATGCTGGACCTTCGAGGAATGACGTATTTCTCGATGAAGGACGCCGCCAAGGTGTCTGACCTGCTGTCAGGTCTGAGAATTGATCTCGGGTACCTCCCGGAATTGGACTCGTCGAGTACGAGGGGAATGGTTGATAAGATCAATGCGGCGCTCGACGAAGTCCTTGAAAAGGTTGGCAGACTGCAGGGCGAAGTCGCCCAGCAGACCGCTTTGATAAGCAAGACGATCGAAGCGAATAAGACAGAAATTAATGAGTTTCTCAAGTGTGCGGGCTACAAGTATTATGTTGATGTTGAGTACGTTAATAATACTTACAGAATGCGCCTTCGGCATGTGGATGCGGCAAAGGCAGTCCAGAGCGGGTCGCAACATCTAAGCTATGGGGAGAAGAACGCCTTCGCACTGGTCCTCTTCATGTACGAGTGTTTGTCGAAGCAGCCGGATATCGTCGTCCTTGATGACCCGATCTCGTCATTCGATCGCAACAAGAAGTATGCAGTCATTGATATGTTGTTCAGGGGCAAACGAAGCCTTCGTGGGAGAACTGTCTTAATGATGACGCATGATTTAGAGCCTATCATCGACATTCTCTATAATCTGCCTGATAAGTTCAGGCCTGTGCCGATAGCGTCTTTTATGTGGTTGCGGCAAGGCGTCTTGAATGAAAAGCCAATCGGGCGAGCCGATCTGTGCACATTTGGCCGTATCTGCGACGAGAATATAGCCGGTGCGGAAGAAGATGTTGTCAAGGTGACTTATCTGCGTAGGCATTTTGAGATCTTGGATAACAAAGGCGAGGCGTATCAACTGTTGTCCAATCTCTTGCACAAACGAATTGTGCCGATCAAGAAGGAAGATGGGACTGAGATCCCTCTTTCAGTAAATGAGATTGCCTCCGCAACAGAGCAGATTCAACTGAAGATGCCCTCGTTTAACTACGAGCGGCTTTTGTCGCGAATCTCAGATGTGGCACTGTTGAAGGATACATTCATTCGTTCATCTAACAGTTACGAGAAACTTCAACTCTTTCGGCTGTTGCAGGACCAAATGGCGCCCAACGATGTGCTCCGAAAGTTCATAAACGAAACGTTCCACATTGAGAACGAACTCATCATGCAGATCAATCCCTGTAGGTACGAGGTGGTTCCTGAGTTCATCATTGTAGAGTGCGAGCGGTTAGTAGGCACAATCTGAACAACCCGACAAGGGGCGGGCCATCCGTCCACACCACGGTTTGATATGTTTGAGGATTAACACAAGACTAACCAAAGACAAAGACATATCGGGGACAGGGAATCTATGCCTAACCTCTTGCAGCGCAAGCAAGAGATTCCCGTCACACGCCGCCCTGGGCCAGCATCAGCGCCGCTGTCCCGATAGCCGACAGATGTCCGGCAGTCGATCCCCGTTACGCCGTCGATGACTCTTCCGCCGCATGCTCAGTAGGTTGGCCATAAGGGGCATCGGTTGCCGTGTTCGATGTGGATTTTGCAAGAGCCTCTATTGTTACCGTTCGGTAATTTTGACAGTTGACTTGCAGCCTCTGATCCAATATATTACCGTACAGTAACTATGACTATCCAAAACACAACTCAACTCGGTGCGGCGGTCCGTGTGGCACGCAAGCAGCTCAAGGCCACACAGAAGGAGCTGGCGATGACCAGCGGCACCGGCCTGCGCTTTCTGATCGACCTTGAGAGGGGCAAGTCCACCTGCCAGATCGGTAAGATCCTGCACGTGCTGCAAGCCTTGGGGCTTCGCATCGCGCTGACAGCCACCTCTGCCGCCTCCCCTGAAGGCGGTGCGTCATGAGGCGCTTGCTGGTCTATCTGGCGGGCGAACCGGTCGGCAACCTCGAACAGGACGACAGCGGTCTACTCGAATTCCGCTACCGTCAGGACTGGCTCGACCGGGCCGGAGCGTCGGCTCTGTCCCGGTCTCTCCCTCTGCAGGAGGCCGCGTTCCGGGGCAAGTACGCCCGCGCTTTCTTCGCCGGCATCCTGCCCGAAGAGGAGCCCCGGAAACGGATCGCCGCCATTCTCGGCGTCAGCGAACGCAATGATTTCGCCCTGCTGGAACAGATCGGCGGCGAATGCGCGGGCGCGGTCAGCCTGTTGCCGGAAGGTGTCGCGCCCCCCGCCGCAGGCGAGACGCGGCTGCGTGAGCTGAGTGACGGCGAACTGCAAAAAATCGTGACCGAACTTCCCGACCGTCCCCTCATGGCGGGCGAGGATGGCCTCCGGCTTTCGCTGGCCGGCGCTCAGGACAAACTTCCGGTTGTCTTGCGAG
>JBIJDW010000219.1:0-5654 GCA_044343885.1 Kiritimatiellia bacterium | reverse complement strand
AAGATCAAGATTAGGATTAGGATTAAGATTACGATTAAGATGGCAATAGCCCCTTAACTTAGCGCCATTCGGGACGGGCCTTCCCTCAGCCGCATGGCACTAGGCCTGCCGTATTGGCCAGGCTCATGCCAAATCTAGCCGCTTGGATTTCCGCTGCCGCCACCACCCCGACCACCTTCACGATGCCCTCGCCAAGGAAGGGTGGGCCTAGTCCCTTCAAAGAGAGAATATGGTTCACTGAACGTATCCCGTCACACGCGCAACTACCAGTGCGCCGCCAGCGATGATTGCGACCACCGTGTGCGTGACGATGGTGAATACATTCGCGGGGGTCAGCCGGGCGGGATCGTCGAAATGCTGGCGTGCACACAAGATGGCGGGGACTGCAAAGATGGCGGACCCTGTCGCCCAGGCCAACGGCACCGGTGCCAGTCCCACGACAGCCTCTGAGGCAGGCAGCATCACGCCCAGTGTCAGAATGCACGTGTAGACGCGCGAGGCCCGTTGCCGACCCAGTCGCACGACCCAGTTGCGTTTGCCGGTGGCGCGATCCGCAGCGTAGTCCTGAAATTGGTTGATGAATAGAACCGCACCGACCAGAACAGCTAAGGGCAGCGAGACGAAGAACGCTTCGGCAGAAATATGCCCGGTCTGGACAAAATAGGAGCCCGTTACACCCAAGACGCCGAAAGCCAGCGCCACGGCGACCTCGCCCAACCCGCGAGCCGCAAGACCGATACGCGGCACGCTGTATGCGGCCGCCACAAGGATGGCCGGAACCAGAAAAGCCAATACGCCCATGCCACACCACCAGACCAAACTCAGGCCGATGGCCACGCCAACGGCGAGAAGCATCAAGCCGAACGCGCGCACCTCGCGCGGCGTCAATCTTCCCTGCTGGATCAACCGACTGCCACCGGTGAACGGACGGGCGAACTCCGTGTTGGCCGCGTCCGACCCTCCGAGATGGTCGCAATAGTCATTGAGCACGTTGGCTCCCGCGTGGATCGCGCCCACGCCCCCAACACAGGCTATGAAGAGCGGCCAGTGCCAGCGCCCGGTGCGGTAGAAGGCCAGCGCCGTGCCCACGAAGACAGCCAGCAACGACGCCGGAAGGAACGCGGCGCGCAATTCGTAAAACAGCGATTGCATCCGCGAACTCATGCCGACGGAGTCCCCGATCTTTTTTCTGGCGTGTCGGCAGTGGCGCACGCAGGTTCAAAGTACAATGCGAGAGCGGTCATCAACACATACAAGAAAATGTTGGCGACCGTGGTGTGTTGCTGGAGAAGAATTTGGCCGAAGGCAAGAGAAATGAACGTCACACCCGCCAGCAACAGCACTCCCACCCGCCAGATGCCAATCAGCAACAGGACGCCCAACGCCAGCTCCACAAACGGCAACGCATAGCCGTATGCCGCAACCCATCCGGACGGCAGGAACGTTTTGGAAAAGGCCGGCACGAGGTAGCCATTGACAAACCCGCCGAGGGCCGTCAGTTTGGCCACGCCGCCGACCAGAAACAAGATGCCCAGCGCCCAGCGGATCAACGCCGGTGCCAATCGCCGCGGATTCATGCAAGAGCAGATGGATGTATTCATATCAATCATTCCTTTCGTTTTGTGCAATGCAATCGCTCCGCGCGTCAGTCATTCCGAATCGTCTGCGCGATGCGTTCGACGCACGCCAGGAACCGTTGCTCGCGCCCGGCGACATCGCCGGGCAGGTGCGCGCCGTACAGTTCGCGGATGGCGATGTCCGTGATACCGCACATCCGTAGCACGACCTGTTCCAACGCGGTCGTGGTGTTGCCGAACAGACGTCGGCCGAACGACGGGCCGCCATAGGTGCGAAAGATATAGGCGCGCTTGCCCTTCAGCAGGCCGCGTGCGGCGTACGGTTGCAACAGGTAGCGCACGCCGGGCACGCGCGAAAGCACCTCAGCGCCGATTGCGCGCCACCAGGTGTACGGCAGGAACCGGTAGGCGAAGCCGGACGTAAAGACCCGGTCGATGTATCCTTTCAGGCAGGCTGGCATGGCGTACCACCAGACGGGGTAGACGAACACGAGATTGTCGGCCGCTGTTATCTGTGCCTGCAGATGACGGACATCGTCATCCACCCCCGATGCGCGCGTGACGAACATACGCTGATATTCGACGGCATGCAGGCGGGGATCGAATCCAGACTGGTACAGATCCAAGACCTCGTACGCCGTCCCCGCTGCCGTCAACCCCCTCTTGACCGCCCCCAACACGCGGTGGTTGTGCGAATGATCGTCAGGATGACAGTAAATGATGAGTGTGCTCATGCTAATTCTTGGTAATACCGATAAGCAAACAGACGAATGCGGCAATACCGGAATACGTGATCCTATCATAAAGTTTTGGCATGATAGGCTCCTTTCATTCTATGGCGTCTCCATCGTTTTCTGCGCGGTACCCTATCGCACCCAAAACGAACAGGAGAAATGTCGCACATTCGGAGGCGTTTGTCTACCCCTCCTATATATTCTGGGATTAGAGGCGCTTTCAACCCAGCCGAAGGCCAGGTGCGCGGCGTCGGCCAAGTCATAGAGGTTGAGGCCGAGAGAAGGCCCGTCTCTTGGCGCCGCAAACCCAAACCCAGAAGCGCCGTTAATTTGCTGGATTTACTGTTGACGCGCAATGGCCGGAGGTATACACTCGATCTTTCATTTTCTTCCGCAGTTCAGCAGTGGATATGCGGCTGGCGGATCCGGTATGCAATCGGCGCCTTTCTAGGGGGATGCCCATGGCCAATGATGTCTTAAAGAGCGGGCTGGATATTGCCTGCATCAAACTTGAGTTGAACGCGTCCGGCCGGGATGAGGCCATTCGCGAGCTGGTCGGTCTGGTTCACGCCAAACATCGGTTGCGCAATGTGGAAGACGTCGTGAACGTGGTGATGGTGCGCGAGCAGAAGATGTGTACCAGTCTGGAAAACGGCATCGCGGTGCCCCACGGGAAGTCCGATTCGATTGACCGGCTTCTGGTGGCGGTCGGATTGAAGCGGAAGGGTATTGATTTCAAAAGCTCGGATGGCCAGCCGGCCAAAATCATTATTTTGATCCTGTCGGCGGCGTCGCAGTCCGGCGCGCATGTGCGCTGTCTGGCCGAGATCGGACGGCTGCTGCAATCGGATGCCAACCGTCAGAAGATTCTGGCTGCAAAGGATGCTGAAACCGTCTTCAAGATCATGACGGACACGGCCTTTTAAACCATGCAACTATCTGCCCAGGCGCTGGAAGTGTTCTCGATCGGCCGCATGCCGGTCACCAATTCCATGATCACTGGCTGGCTGGCCGCACTGGTTCTTATCGGACTCTCGGTCCGTTTTCGTCAGCAGGTGCGCGCCGGCCGTCAGTCGCTGTTTACCGGCAGTGTCGAAGCGCTGGTTATGTTTGTGCATGATTTTCTGGCGGACATCATGGGCGAGAAGTTGGCGCAAAAGACGTTTTGGTTGCTGGGTTCCTTCTTCGTCTATATTCTTTTTTCAAATTGGCTGGGGCTGTTTCCGGGCATTGGCAGCATCGGCTGGGGGCACGCAACCGAACACATGTTTCAAATCTCGCTCCCCCTGTTTCGCGGGGTGAACGCCGACCTCAACACCACGCTGGCGCTGGGCGCGCTGTTTTTCGTGTTCTGGTTCATCTGGGCCTGGAAGGCCAACGGGCCGATCGGCATACTGAAACATATTTTTGCGCCCAAGGGCGACATGAAGGGCGTCATGTACGGCGTGATGGTGGTGGTGTTTCTGGCCGTCGGTTTTCTAGAGATCTTTTCCATGCTCATCCGTCCCTTTTCGCTGGCGTTGCGGCTATACGGCAATATTTTTGCCGGAGAGGTGATGCTAGAAACCATGCTGCATAAGAGTCCCCTGCTCGGCTGGCTGCTGCCGATTCCGTTTTATCTGATGGAATTGCTGGTCGGGTTGATCCAGGCATTTGTCTTCACGCTGCTGTCCGCCGTCTTCGTCAGGTTGATTTGCCATCACGAGGAAGACGCGGACGAGCTTCCGACGAACGGAAACGCTGCAGGTTTACACCATCATTAACCCAAAAAGGAGAGAAGCACATGAATCCATCCATGCATATAGGCGTTGCGGCCGCTGCGGCCGCCATCAGCGTGGGACTTATCGGCTACGGCGCAGTAATGGCGGTGGGACGTAATCCCGGCGCGAGCGCTAAAATTCTGGTGCAATCCATTTTAGCCATCGCCTTTGCTGAAGCCATTGTGTTTTACGTTATTTTCCTGAAATAGACACAGGACAGACGGAACACTATGAGCACACGGTTTATTCTGGCGGCCTTCGAAAACCCGCTTTCGCAATTCGGCGTCAACGGGTATGACTTCCTCTCCCAGGCCATTGCCTTCCTGATCATCGCCTGGATCTTGAACACGTTTGTGTTCAAGACCGTGATGAAGACCGTGGCCGACCGGCGAAGGGAGGCGGCCGAAGCGGCGGCCAATCAGGAGCAGATACGCCGCGAACTTCTGGCGATGGAAGCGGCGCGTCAGGAGATGATGCATGCCACACGGGAGCAGGCGGAGCGAGTGATTTCGACGGCGAAAGCCAGCGCAGCTGAACTGCTGAATCAGGAAAAACTTCGGTGCGAACTGCTGAGCACCGAGATGCTGGCCAAGGCGCGGGCGGATGTGCTGCTGGATCAGGCGCGCATTAAGACCGAGCTTAAGACCGAGATTGCGACGATGGTCGTGAATCTCACCGCCAAGCTGGTGCAAACGAATCTGACCGCGGCAGACCGCGAACAGCTCACGCAATCGGCCCTTCACGCCATCGCTGCGGCGCCCGTGCAGAAATAATTGGTTATGAAACTGACCCGCAAACACCATCGCGATGCCCGCCTGCTCTGGCAGGCCGTTACCGTGAGCGGCGTGCCTGACGCGAACCGGATCAGGGAAGCAATCCGGACGATACAGCAGTATGAAGGGCGCGGCGCCGAGGCGGTGCTGCGGTGCTTTTCGCAACGGCTGAACGTTTATATTCGCGAACACCAGATCGGTGTGGTCAGCGCGGATCTTCTTCCGGTCCGGCAACAGGAGCAGATTGCCGAGCGGTTCCGCGAGACGGAATCGGTGAAAGCCGGGATCCATTTTACGGTAGATCCGGGGGTCATCGGAGGGCTGCGGATTGAAGAGGGGTATCACGTGACGGATCTAACGATTACACGGCAACTGGAAATACTGAAGGCCGAGTTGTTAAAAGATTGAGTTTCTGATCAGAAAGGCTGGTCGACGCATTATGCAATCCATCGTGGCGGATATCGAGCGGACCCTGGCGAACTTTCATCCGGAAGCGCAGAGCGAGGAAACGGGCAAGGTCATGGAGGTGGGCGACGGCGTGGCCCGGATTGAAGGATTGCGCAACATCCGGCTGAACGAAATGATCGATTTCGGCAACGGCGTAATCGGTCTCGCGCTGAATCTTGAGGAGAACAGCATCGGCGCGGTCGTGTTGAGCGGTGCCGAAACCGTGCGCGAGGGGCAAACCGTCCGGTCAACCGGCCGACTGCTTGAAATTCCCTGCGGACGCGCGATGCTGGGCCGCGTGGTCGATCCGCTCGGACGGCCGCTGGACGGCAAAGGCCCCATTGAGACGACAGAGGTGAATCC
>JBIJDW010000218.1:0-5665 GCA_044343885.1 Kiritimatiellia bacterium | reverse complement strand
GACGGACACTGGCCACTCTGCGGCGCGGCGTGCGGTGTCCTTGTAGAAATACGTCCCGCTCAACGCCTCTGCGGCCATTACGCGGTCTTCCATCGGCTGCTGTTTGTCCGCGAGTTTACGCGCATGAAACTCCACAGCCATCCGGTCGAGCGCGGCTGCGTAGCCAAGGCAAAGCGCCAGCATGCCGGCAAAGGCCAATCCGCGCCGGACAAAGATCTGGGCCAACATAATGGCCGCAAAAAGCAGGATGATGGACGAAACGCCAAGGGCATTAATCAGGCGCAGGACGGGGGGCATGTCCGGATTCACAACTGTGTTCCGTTGGCTGGAGATTCGTATCCCATCATGATCTGCGGTTCCAACGCTATCGGCCACCTCCGTCAGTGTGGCCGGCTTGAGCGGATCGTCGTGCTCGACCAAGCGAGCCCGGGATTCGATCCGAAATAGGGTAGTGGGGCTGGATCCATGGAGCAGGGACCAGTGATTTTGCGGAAGGAGTCGGGTGCATCCTGAAGAGAATGTTTCGTTGTGATTAAGATCAACAAGGCCATTCAAACCTGTTCCGCCACGCCCGTCAAACCAGCGGTCTTCGGTGGCGTTGAAGTCGTCGAAGCACGCATTGACTGTGCAGTTCCAGTCTGCGAGCAGGCTAACCGTTTTGCTTTCGTCACCTTCAGCGCAGACCATCAGCTTGTTAATCCTGCCGGCGAAGGTGTAACGTTCCTTGCCCAGCGTGACATCCTGACGGATCTGAATGGGGCCTTGCTGCGGAATGACCACGTCCTGTTCACAAGCGTAAACCGGGTGTGCTCCGCGAAAAAAGACGAGATGCAGCAACAGCCTCCCGTTCTTGATCTCTGCTGTGCGAACGCCATCCGAGGACGCCTTAAGTGTTGGTAACTTGGGTGTTGGCTTGGCTGGCAGATGCAATATAAGTGGCTCCTTTGGCGTGATCGAATCGTAGCCGCCCCTCACCTCGCGCCAGGTGCCCACGCTCAAGGCGATGAGCAGGCCAATGCCAAGCACCCCGCAAACGATCCGCACAGCCGGATGCCACGGGCGCGGTGCGCGGCTGCGTGAAATCCGCCCCGTCCTCCTGCGAAATACGAGCCATAGGACAGCCAGTACTGGCAGAATCACGAATAAAACATCCAATGTGTGCATATTGTGCATAACCATGATCATCCCCCTTTGTTGTTGTATGAGTTGGTTGCGAGATCGTCACTTCTCTGGCGCGGCACGGAGAGCGAAGGCGCCGGGAGAAGTTAGTTCGGCTGTCTTCCTTTGGTTCAGTTGTGTCTCTAGCTCGGTTGCGAGTTGGGAATACTTTGCGGCCTTCAGCAGCCCTGCGATGTCGCGGAGGAAACCTTCTGTCGTATCACGCCATTTCGCGCGACTATCCAGCGCGCTGTTGAAGACGGCCTTGACACAGATGCACTCGCTTTCACGTAATGGCCGTTTGCCCAATCTACTATTACGAAGTCTATTGTCGAGATGCGTCCTTGCACTCTCAACGGCGAAGTCGACGATCTCAGGATTCGCTGATGCTTTGATTGCTGCTTGGTAGGCTGGAAACACCTCCTCAATGCCGCGATCGTCGAGGCAGTGTCGCTTTAGGTTGGAGATGTCTTCCAATCTTGCACCAGCCGGGTTCGTCAAGATTACAGCCGCATCCTTTCTACCATTACTCTGTGCTCCGTATCCGGTTAAGAACATGAGCAGGAGCGTCAGCACCAATGCTTCCGCCAGAAGCGCCACTATTATCCATACGCGACGCTTTCCCCCGCTGACTCCAGCGGGTCGGCTGACGCCTTCTTTTCGCGGGAACAAATACAGACCCAACCCCAAGATGGCGGCCGTCAGCATCACGAGCGCCGGGCATACGATCAGCCCATTCGTGCGTTGCCAGCAGAAGTACTCGGCCGTCATTCCTGCACTGCCGACGATTCCCGCGAATAGGACGCCCTGTATCCCGGCGTTTGTGACCTCGCCCCGAGATCTGGCCAACGCGGCGAGTACAAACGCGCAGGTGCCAGCAGCCAGCGGCGCACAGAAGGCGATGGCATACCACAGGCCCGGCACGACCCGGAAAGGTTCTGTAAGCCCGCTTTCCACAACCAGTCCCCAGAGGTGCTGCGGCACGTTGAACGCGATCGTCAGCAGACCAACAGCCAGAAGCGCGATGAGGTTGCCGCCGAATAGCGCCAGGCGCGTCAGGTAGATTTGCGTGTGCGTGGCAGGCAGCGAGAAGGCGAACTCCTCGGAGCCCTCGGCCGCGTCCATGCCGCCGATAGTTGGGGCGACGAATAAGACATAGAGCATCCCCAGCCCGAATATCCACGCGGGGTGATGAAAGACCGGCAGTACCAGTCCGCAGACCAGCCATAAGGCCCAGGGTCCTACGATCCAATTGCGGTGCGCCAGCCACTCCTTGTAGAGCAGGCCTCGGATGATGCGTTCTTGCGGTTTCATGTTGGTCATGTGCGCTCCTCATGCAGTTCTGTCTGCGATTCCTTGCCGAATAGTTCGATGAAGATGTCTTCCAGCCCGAGCGGAAAGACACTGACCCGCGCCCCGAGGCGGTCTGCGAGGCCTTCCAGCGCATCCTCGGTGACCAGGCGCACCACGGCGGTATAGACCGGTCCGGACACCTGGACCCGCACCGCGCCAGCGAGCGAAAAGGTCTCCGGCACGGCTGTTCCCGGGAAGATGATCTGCACGCGCTGGGTGGCGCTCTGGAGTTCTTCCAGCGGCGAGGAACTGACCATCCGCCCGCGGTCCATGATCCCGACATGATCGGCCACGCGTTCGAGGTCGCTGATGATGTGCGTGGAGAAGAGCACGGTCTGGCCCTGCCCCTCGGAGATGCTCTCGATCAGGGCGTCCACTAATTCGCGCCGCGCGATGGGGTCAAGCCCGGCGGCGGGTTCGTCCATGATGAGTACGTCGGGTCGCGCGGCCAGCGCCAGCAGGATCGCGGCCTTGCGCCGCTCACCGCCGGACATCAGCCCGGTCTGCCGCTTCATGGCCAGACCGAAGCGGTGCGCGAGTTTCGCGGCATAGGGCGCATCCCATTTCGTGTAGAGGTGCGAACCGTAGTGGCAGAGTTCGTCGAGCGTCATCCAGGCGTGGACCTGCTGATCCTGCGAGACGTAGGCCACGCGCTCGCGTTGGGTGTGAGGCGCGCGCCACATGTTTTGCCCAAGGATTTCCGCGCGTCCGCCGTCCGCCCGCAGCAGGCCCATCAGCAATCGAATAGCCGTGGTCTTGCCCGCGCCGTTCTTACCGATCAGCCCGTAGACCGATCCCTGCGGCACAGCCAGATCCAAGGCGCTCACCGCCTGCACCCCGGGGAAGGTCTTGGATAGCCCGTTCGCGACAATCACCGTCTCTTCGTTCATTTCTTATCTCCTTTCACGAGATTGTTGATTTCGTCCCGCAGCAGTCCGGCCGCGCGTTCGGCGGACAGTCCCATCTGAACGGCAGCCGCCGCCACCGCTCCAGCGATCCGACGAAACTCCTGTTCGAGTTCAGCCGGGGATTTCGAGGCGGAGGCTTCGGCGATGTACGCGCCCTTGCCATGCTGGATCCGGATGATGCCCTTGTGCTGGAGTTCGCTGTAAGCCTTGACGATGGTGTTGGGATTGATGTGCAGGGCTCCCGCCAAATCGCGGATAGAGAGGATCGGATCACCTGGCTTCAACTGGCCGGCGGCGATGTAGTAACGCACCTGATCCATGATCTGGCGATACACCGGCACTCCCGAACTCGGGTTGATCTGAAAGTGGAGCAATGGGTTCATGTGTTTGACTGTATCATAACTGTAGTACAGCGCGCAACTGTTATTTTTAGACTTGGTTCTCCATTGCCGAACCCATGCGAGTTGATCTATAGTATCGCCCTTATGTCACACATCGTGCGTTACTTTCACGTCCTCTTTTCCGACCGATCCAACCTATGGCGGTTGGCGGGGGCGGTGTTGACCGGGGTGTGCTACACCGCCGCACTCCCCCCTTTCGATCAGCAGGAGTGCGCCTGGATTGCGCTGGTTCCGCTGATTCTGATCGCCCGTCACAGCACGCCGCGCGCGGCCGCCGCATGGGGCGGACTGGCCGGCCTCTGCTTCTGGGTGCCGGCGTTGTCCTGGCTCTGGCAGCTCGTCGGCAACGGCGGACCGCTGGCGCTCGTCCTGCTGGGTCAGAGCCTCCTCGCGGCTTGGTGCGCCGCCTTCTTCGCCCTCTTTGGATGGGCTTCGTCCCGGCTGTGGCTGGGGGCGCGCACGCAGGGCGGATGGGGACGCCTCGCGCTGATCTGGCTCGGCGAACCGCTGCTGTGGGTGGCGGCTGAATGTCTCCGCGGCTTCCTGTTCAGCGGCTTCCCATGGAATGGGATCGGCGTGACGCTGGCCCAAAACCCCACGCTCATTCAGATCGCCTCCGTCGGCGGCGTTCTCGCCGTTTCGGCGCTCGTCGTTCTGGCCAACGGCGCGATCGCCAGCATCGTCGAACGCACGGCCGAGCCGGTCGCGCGCGCCCTCGCCGGTCGGACGCCCGGGGCACGACTGCGGCGGACGTTCACGCAATCGCTCGAAACGCTCGTTCCGATGGTGTTCATCCTGGTGGTCTGGGTCTGGGGTGTGCGGCGGCTGCAGCACAACCCGATGCGTCCCGCAGCGGACGACTGGCGCGTCGTTCTCGTGCAGCCCAACACCCCCTCGATCTTCTCGATCACCGAGGCGATCGTCGACACGCAGCGCGGGGTGCTCGCCGACCAGACCCGTCTGGCTGCGGGGGTCAAGCCCGACCTCGTGGTCTGGCCGGAGACCGCGGTGAATGGCACCGTTCCGGTCGAGGCGGCGGTGATGAAGCTGGCGGCGGACGCCGCCGCCGAAGCCGGTGCGCCCCTCTTGACCGGTGCCGTGGAGGTCGAGACCCTCGACCGCACCGGCGGTCTGCCCCGGCAGGTCCGTTATTACAATGCCGCGTGGCTCTTTGCCACCAACGGCCTGCCCATCGGCCGCTACCGTAAGCAGCACCTCGTGCCCTTCGGCGAATTCATCCCCGGCGACACGTGGATTCCGCTGCTTGCGCGTCTCGCGCCAACCGGTATTAGCTGCACCCCGGGCCGCGAGAGTAGCGTGCTGCGAATCGGCCGCCATGACGGCCGACCCGGCGAGCTGGCCTTCAGCGTGCTGATCTGCTTCGAGGATCTGTTCGGTTCCCTCAGTCGCAGCGCCGTGCGCCGCGGCGCGCGGGCGCTGATCAACATCAGCAACGACGCCTGGTTCGAGGGATCGATCGAGCCCGAACACCACATGCGTCAGGCGGTTTTCCGCGCCGTCGAGAACGGCGTTCCCCTGCTCCGCTGCGGCAACACCGGCGTCACCTGCTCCGTGGATCCCTTCGGCCGCGTCAGTCGCTTCGACATCGGGGGTGCTCCATCCGACGGCCTCGTCGGATTTTTGCTCACCCGTATCGCCACCGCCGAAATTCCCGGCACCCCCTATACCCGGTTCGGCGACCTCCCGCTCGTCACCGCCGCGATGCTCACCCTGCTGCTGGCGGTGCTTTTCAGACCCTCCAAAATGACGGCGCGACTTACTGCGATGGGCAGCGCGGATGGGTCAAACGTTGAAAGGATGGAGCGTCTTGCCAGAAATCCACTA
>JBIJDW010000217.1:0-5671 GCA_044343885.1 Kiritimatiellia bacterium | reverse complement strand
TGAGCCCGACACGAGTGGAGAGGTTGCGCAAGGCGACGCGGCGCGGCGCGCCAAGCTGAATTTCGCGAATGACGTAGATGAGTTCCTCGTTCAAGGGATCCAGCGCGCGACGTTCGCAGTTGCGCTGTAGGGCGGTCATGAAGTCAAGTCCGGCCTCGACGGCGAGGGTCAGAAGATCCAACACGAATGGCAGCGCCCGCTGGATCGAGCGGTGGCGAGCCGCCAGGACGCTTCTCAGCCAGAGCAGGGGATAGAGGTAAAAAAGAAGAACGCCGCCCAGAACCAATTGCATGGCGTTGGATTCGATTTCGGGAAAAATGCGGATGACCAGACGCAGCAGTACGAACCAGGCCGTGCCGAAGACGACCGGAACGAGCAGTTTGATGGAGAGAAACTCGGTCGGCGTGATCACCCCCTCATAACCGGCGGCAGTGAGCTTGGCCCCCAGCGTGGAACGGGCCGAAGTGAAAGAGGGCTTGGCGAAGAAGGGTTCCACATTGGGCGAGAGCGGCAGAAGCAACCGGAACACCAGCGGGATGACGCGACGCTGCCGCCGGCCATCGGCCAGCGTCGCGTACGTGATCTGGCGAGCGGCGTTTAGCGTATACCAGACCAGCCCGGCTGCGCAGCCGGCCCAACCGAGGATCGCTGCGAACTGAAGAAGCGATGTCATAGTTAAAGGGCATCCCTGTGTAATACACGGTCACAAGTTGTCGTCATTGTAGCAGAACCGCGCGGCGGATCAAACAGCAAAATCGGATTTCTTCCTGTTGCGGGTCTGGACGATCTCGGTTATCATGGGAAACGGTAAGAAAAGAAGCCCGTGCCGCCGGAGTGGCGGGGGTAGGAGTGGCAAGCGATGCCGATTTACGAGTTTACCTGCGGCCCGTGTAACACGGTGTTCAGTTTTCTGTCCCGGCGTCCGGGTGTTCCCTGCGCACCGGATTGCCCGGCGTGCGGTGGCGCGTTGAGTCGCGAGGTGTCACCCTTCGCTTGTCCGGGCGACGGCAAACGGGGCGCGGACGGAGCGGACGGCGACGACCCGCTGGCATCGGTTGACGAGGCGCGGCTGGCGCGGGCGATGGAGGTGTTGTCGGACGAGATGGGGGCGGCGGATGAGGCCGAAGCCAATCCGCGCGAATCGGCGCGGCTCGTCCATAAATTTGCAGAACTGACCGGGATGACGTTTAATCCCGCCGTGCGAGAGGCTCTGGCGCGCCTCGCTGCGGGCGCCGATCCCGAGCGCCTCGAGGCTGAGATGGGCGATGCGCTGAACGACGAGAATCCGTTTGCTTCCGAGACGGGCGGCACGCTGCACGACAGCCTGCGCCGCATGCGCCGCGAACTGCGGCGGGATACGAAACTGTACGATCTTGCGTGACACTTAGGAATCGATCAACGATGCAACCAAACGGCACGAGAAAGCAGGAAGCAACCAAGCGTGGCTGGCGGTTTGCGGCCGCAGTCGGAGCGGCTGCATGGCTCGTGTTACCGGGGTGTATCACCGCGCCGATACGACCGCCGCGCGACCGCCAGCCCGTGGCGATGACGTTCGAGATCACCGGTTATTGTAATTGCGGCAGTTGCTGCAGTTGGAAGCGGAGTTGGTTTGGCCTGGGGCCGCCCGTGATCGCATACGGACCGAATCGGGGAGAGCCGAAACAGGTCGGCATCACCGCGAGCGGGGTCCGCGCCCGCCCCGGCACCGTTGCAGCCGACACCTCGGTGCTGCCTTTCGGCACGGTCATTCAGGTGCCCGGCTATGGGTATGGCAAGATCGAGGACCGGGGGGGCGCGATCAAGGGAAACAGGCTGGATTTATGGTTCGCATCCCATGCGGAGGCCCGAAAATGGGGCCGCCGCACGATGCGGATACAGGCGTGGCGTTAAACGGGGGAAAGAAAAGGGCATGATAACAGACACGGACAACGCGGGCGGCGGCTCCGACACCAGCCGCCATTTTCTCAGGCAGTGGATTGCAGAGGAGGTCGCCGCCGGGCTTCCCGGCGGCCAGGTGGTGACCCGGTTTCCACCCGAACCCAACGGCTGGCTGCATATCGGCCATGCCAAGGCGGTGTGCATTGATTTTGGCATGGCCCGTGAATTTGGCGGGGTCTGCAACCTGCGGATGGACGATACCAATCCATCCAAGGAATCCGACGACTACGTGCAAGCGATTCAGGCCGATATCCGCTGGCTCGGTTTTGAATGGGACCGCTTGGTCTACGCGAGCGATTATTTCGAGCCGATGTACGCCATGGCTGAGAATCTGATTCGGCGAGGGCATGCCTATGTGTGCGATCTTACGCAGGAACAGTGGAAGGCGTACCGCGGCGTGCCGACGCAACCCGGCACGCCGAGTCCCTGCCGTGATCGCAGCCCCGAAGAGAGCCTCGCGCTGTTTCGCCGGATGCGCGCTGGCGCGTTCGCCGACGCCACCCTCTGTCTGCGCGCCAAGATCGACATGGCCTCGCCCAACATCCACTTCCGTGACCCGGTGCTCTACCGCATCATGCGGGTGGCGCATTACCGCTCCGGAGACGCCTGGTGCCTCTATCCGATGTACGATTTCGCCCATCCGATCGAGGACGCGCTCGAGGGCGTAACCCATTCGATGTGCACCCTGGAGTTCGAGGTGCACCGGCCACTGTACGACTGGGTGATCGACCGCATGGACGAAATGGGATTGCTGATCACGCGCTGCGGCCAGACGGTGCGGCCCCGCCAGCGCGAATTCGCCCGGCTCAGCCTGACCTACACCGTGATGAGTAAGCGAAAGCTCCTACAGCTCGTGCAGGAAAAGCACGTTGACGGCTGGGATGATCCGAGGCTTCCGACCCTCGCCGGGTTGCGCCGCCGCGGGTACACACCCGAAGCGATCCGCGATTTCTGCGAACGTATCGGGGTCTCCAAATACGAAAGCGAGACCGAACTGGCCCTGCTGGAGTACTGCGTTCGCGACGATCTGAACCGCCAGGCCCAACGCCGTCTGGCGGTCCTCGATCCGGTCAAGGTGGTGGTCGAGAATTTTCCGGATGATGGGGAAACGTGGTTTCACGCGATCAACAATCCCGAAGATCCCGCCTCGGCGAGCCGCCTGATTCCGTTCAGCCGCGAGCTGTGGATCGAGCGCGATGATTTTATGGAGAATCCGTCGAACAAGTTCTTCCGTTTGGCGCCGGGCCGCGAGGTGCGGCTCCGCTATGCCTGCCTCTTCACTTGCACGTCAGTGGTCAAGGACGACGCCGGCCGGGTGGTCGAAATCCGCGGCACGTATGATCCGCAGTCCGGAGGTGGCACCGCCTCGGATGGCCGAAAGGTGAAGGGAACCATCCACTGGGTTTCGGCCCGTCACGCCCGCCCGGTCGAGGTGCGGCTGTATGACCGCCTCTTCACTGTGGCGGACCCCCTGGCCGACGAAACGCGGGATTTTATCACGTGGCTGAACCCCGATTCAATCCGCACGGTGACCGCACAGGCCGAACCCGCACTGATGGAGGTTGCCCCCGGTGAACGGTTCCAATTCGAGCGCCTCGGCTATTTCTGCGCCGATACGCGTTCTTCCCAGCCCGGTGCGCCGGTGTTCAACCGCACCGTGACCCTCAAGGATTCCCGGGTCAACGCGGTCAAGGGATGACGTAAAATGGGGCGAATGACGGGGCTCGAACCCGCGACAGCCAGAACCACAATCTGGAGCTCTACCAACTGAGCTACATTCGCCATGGTCGCTGAGACGGGGCGTACCTTAACAAACCGCCGGAGGATACACAAGTCCGAAATCGACCGAAACATTTAGACGCTGATAAATTCTTGTGCACTAGCCTCCCAGAGACTCAGCCCACGGGTATAAAAAAAGCAGACCGAGCGGCCGAATGCCGACGGCAAACAACCCAGCGGATTCCATTAATTCTGCGTCAATGGTCGAGATGACGCGCGTGTCGACAGCCCCCATTTATCCGCCTGCGGATACTAAACTATTTGACGAAGGTAAGAAAAAGCAGCCCTGACCTCGGCGTCCGTCTGGCGCCTCTCGCGTGTAAGCGCATCTGTCTATTCACGAGCGCCATGGATTCTCATGACATCGGATTCGGACAGAGCGGCATCAAAGATCATGACTTCGTCGAGAGCGCCATAGAGATACCAGGATTCCCCCGCCTGAGAGTCTCCCAAAATCACGTCCATATTCGGATTGGCGGGCAGCGCACTTCCCTCTGTGTCCTTGGACACGAGCTTACCGTCGGCATACAGGCTGTTGCCGACTCCGGTCTTGTGAACGGCAACAATGTGATGCCATTTCTCAAAGTCCAGCTCTCCTGCGGCGGGCATGTTGTGCCACCCGTTGCCAGCACCCTTGCCGTAGCCAAAACACCAAGCCCCTCCGACAAGATAAATCAGGTATGAACGGCCCGTCTCATCACTGCCATCATCCTTTCCAATCAGGACCTGCAGGGGGTCGCCGAATGTCTTTTTTCGGGGGTAGACCCACAGGGAGATCGTCAGGTCACGCGTGATGTCCAGACTGGGGCCATGGCCGGCATTGACGACGGCGGATTGACCATCCAACTCATACGCCTGGCCGATCTTTCCAGTAGGCATTACTTTCGTATTGCTCATCCGGCCGTCATTTCCTTTGCCGCTCCGGTCCATGACCTTCTCGCCCTCTTCGCGGTCAAACGTGAAATACAGGACGCGCCTCTTCTTGACGGACTCGGGCAGCGCGCCGCCGGAAGGCACGACGCGTATACCCTTCACATGCTCGCTCGTGATCGCCACCGTCCCGAAAACGGTAGCGAGCGTGATGGGTTCCAGACTGATGACCCCCGTCAGCGTGTCCCCGTTCTCAAGAGTGAAGGTGGCTGTTTCGTGATCATCCCGGATGTCAATGGCCAGGATTTTCATAAGAGGTACCTGGATTTTGGCATACGCCGTCTGCAGGGGCAACGCCTGAATGATCGGGACACCGATGACGTAGGAGCCGTCAACGAGCGTGATCTCAAGCCGCACCGGTGACAGGACTTCATTCGTGCCACCGCGTGCGGCCCAAACCGTGCCGCACAGCACCAGCGCCAGGATAACTGACATTCCGGATTTGATCGTCTTCATGTTTCACCTCTCTTGTTTTCGCAAAAAGTGGGCTTCAAATCATCGGCGATGGTGGCGAATTGTTCGAGGGCGGCCTCGAGGTCATCGGTGATCTCCTGGGCGATGATGCCGGGGGAGGGGAGGTTGGCGGATTCTTCGAGGGCGTCATCTTTGAGCCAGAAGATGTCGAGGTTGACCTTGTCGCGCTTGGCCAGTTCGGCGTAGGTGAAGGATCTGAATCGGTCGGTCTCCTGGCGGTTGAAGCGGTTCAACGTAGAAGCGCCGTCCCGGCGCTTGCTGGTTGTGGCAGAGCCGTCTCGGCTCTGAATCAGCGGCGAGACGCCGCTGCCACCTTGTCCAAAATAGCAGGCGACGAAATCGTCGAGGTCGCTGCGCTTGAGGGTGCTTTCCTTGAGGGTGAAGTGCAGGTTGGTGCGGAGGTCGTAGATCCAGAGCTTCTGGGTCCAGGGCTCCTCCTGAGCGGGCTTGCGGTCGAAGAAGAGGACGTTGGCCTTGACGCCCTGGGCGTAGAAGATGCCGGTGGGCAGGCGCAGGAGGGTGTGGACGTCCGCCTGCTTGAGCAGCTCGC
>JBIJDW010000216.1:0-5695 GCA_044343885.1 Kiritimatiellia bacterium | reverse complement strand
TTTGTCTGGCGCGAACAGTCGCCTGATCACGCCTGAAACACACACTTCTGCGCAATCATCCCCAAGAAGCCGCGTAATTCATCCATACATCTACTGATCCCCGCTGCATCCTGACGCTGTTTCCCCCTTCATCCTTTCCTTCATCCTTGCGGGTCGCTTCGATGAGGATGGCTTCAGTATTGAGTCGTTACAGTAACATCACCAGTCAGATCCTTCAGTGTGACCGTCTCCTTGTCCTTGTTGAAGTCCTTCCATGAATTACCGTTGACCGTGACGCTCTTGATCGGCGCTGACGTTGGATGGCGCAGGTGGAGACGAACTTCCTTCGCGGATTCTCTGGCAGGCATGGTGACTCGCGCCTTGATCTGTCTGTTGTTCACATCCGAAACGATGTCGAAAGACACCATGCCAAAATGAGTCGGCGCAGTCGTCATGGCAATCGTCTTCCCCTGTTCCAACCAATGACGGGCCGTGCCTCGGGCCAGGTGGAGTGTCTCGCCATCTTCCATGACCAGGGCATCGCGAATCAATCGGGCGACCGCCACCGGTGTCCACAGGTGCTGCCGGTCGCCGGAACAATCCTTGGCGCCAGGTTCCTGACCGCGTTCCTCGCACCAGGTGTATAACGGCGTGCCGTGGTTGAGCGTGGCGTAGAGATACCGAACCGCGGCATCGGCGTCGCCTTTCTGGTCACGTTGCAACAAGACCTCAGCCAGATTGTCAAGGGTGATGGCCACCCACATGCCATCCTTCATCCAACCGGTGTGGACTGGAATGCCACCGGGACTCATCCGCGCCTCGATTTTGCGGATGGTTCCGCTGATCAGTTCATGATCTGGTGCCAGAATATTGCAGGGAAACGCGGCGTAGAGCGCTCCCCAGCGACTGCCACAGGTGTGCCCCGGCACACCCGGAATCCAGCGATAACCGTCTTCGGCAATCGCCCCGCGATCCAGGACCTGGAGCAGATCGTAACCGGCAATAGAGTAGATGCGGCGCACCTCGTCGAGCACGTCTGACCGGCCCAGGATCTCAGCAGCCGCCACGGTCAGGGCGTCGCCTGCAACCGCCAGAATGTTGTGGGGCAGGAAATAGTCATAGTTCCCATCATCCCGGGCCTTCAGGCCGCAATCGCCGAAACCGCGTGGCATGAGGCCATACGTCAGAGATCTTTGGCCATCAACAAGCACGCGGGTTTTAGCCCTGCGCGAGTCCTGCCAGCGACTGCTTGCCAACATACGCGGGAAGACCGTGGCCAACCAGGTCGTGTCGGCCGTGAGTCGGGCATGCTCAAGAATGGCCCAGGATTTCACTCCTGAGGCGCCCCACATGTGATGTACCCATCCGTCGGGATCGGCCCAGTTGCCGTGTTCATCCTGACGTTCCAGGAACATGGCGGTGTTGCCGCGGGCTTCGGCATGCAGACCCAGTTGATCGAACAACACGGAGACGATCAGTGGTTCGAAGGAGTTGGGCGCGCGGTAGCATTCCGTGCCTGGCGAGGCGACCACCGAACCATCGGCCACGGGTTCGCGCATCACGAAACAGTCGGCCACACAGGCCTGGAAGGCCCCTTGCACTCCGGCATCGGGAATGGTGACCTTGGCGCAGCGATTCAGGAGCGAGCGCCAGGCGGCCAGGCCGGCTTCGGATTCCTGAGCCCAATCGTGACGACGCAGAGCCGGAAGGTCACGATGGTTGGCTCGGTAGGGTCGGATCAGGTATATCTCGCGTTCATCGCCCGGGGAAAGATTCCATGTCGGGCAGAGGGTGGAAACTGCGCGCAGGGCAAGGTCGGCGTTGCCGGCCACCATAACGATGATCCGGTCGGCGCGATCCATCCAACCTGCCAACAGTACATCCCGATCGTCGTCGGGGTCGATCCAGCCAGGATTCAAACCGAGCCAACCCCCTGGCTTTACACAGGGAACGGACACTTGATGCGGCGTTTGGTCGCGGTTCGCCACCCGGATCCGCAGCACCATCGCGGTAGGTCCGCCGATCGCCTCCATGCGGATGGACACCAGTCCATCATCGGCAACATAGACTAAGACCGGCATCCAGCCATCGAGTCGCGACCAATGGCTCGACGCGCAAGCATGACCATCCACCTCCGGCGTCACCGTGACTTCCCAGTTGGTGGCCGGCGTGGTGAAAGCGGCGAGCGGTTTGTTGCGCTGGTCGTCGTAACTCCACGCCAGTCGCAACGAACCAGCCTGACAGTCGACCAGGGTTTTGTCGCTGCTGTCAGGCAGACAGACCGTCAGTCGGTGGGGAGTGGCGAAGGCATAGGAAAAATCTACTTGCGGAATGCCTGGTTGAGTGGTGATCGACGCCAATGGGTTTTGATGGGTTGGGCTGCTCATGGCCTTGTCCTCGTTGCGATTTTCGTCGCGGTTTGGTTTATCATCGCCAGTAATTGTTCATGTTGCCTGCGGTTTATGGTAAGGCCCACGCCGGTCAGGTCTTGCGCTGGTAGTCCTGTTCATTTGTATCATCCGAATGTTGACTCTTCACCAGCGATGCCGCATAATCTCATATTTACAGCGTGGTCGGAATGGACGGGAATGTCGAAGAACTGTCGTAAAGTGCTGGGTGGGGAGGGCGGACCATGGGAGTTCCGGAGACCGCAAGGTTCGAGGCGCGGCTGGTCGAGTCGCTGACGGTGGAGGTGGAGGCTGCGGGCGTGACCCCGGTCCCCAACGGCCACAACACGGGCTGGCGGATTCTTCCGGCCTTGCTCGTGGCGCAGGCACGGAACTGCCGGCTCCGGGTCGATGTCGAGCGCGCGGCGCGTGTGCAGACCGTCGAGACCCGGCCGGGCGGCGCAGTTCTCATCGCTCCCGGCGTGAGGCACCGGGTCGAAGTATTCGAGAGCCGGGAAGGTGCCAGTTGGTGGAGCCACCTGAACTTCCGCGTGCTGGGGTCGGTGAGCCTGTTCGATTTCTACGACGTCCCTGACCTCGCGTCGCGGGCGACCTCGCCGGAGCTCGGGGACAGCAACGCGCGGCTGAGCCAGTTGCTGGCCAAGGGAGACGGCGACGGGCTGACGGCGCGGATCGAGATCCAGGAGATCGGCCTGCGACTCCTGAGGCTGGTGTTGGGCCAGGCGACCCTGCGACCGTCCTACCAAGCCTTTGAGGAAGGCGCCACGCGGCTCGCGCCGGTGCTGGCCTTCATCCAGCAGCACGTGCAGGAGCCCCTGACGCGGGACGACCTGGCGGAGCGGGCGCACATGTCGCCCTCCCGGTTCCACGTGGCCTTCCGTCGGGTGATGGGCGTGCCGCCTCTGCAATACGTGGCGCGGATCCGCCTGCGCCGGGCCCAGCAGATGCTGGTTACGACGGATCACACGGTAGCCGAGGTGGGCGAGGCCTGCGGCTACCCGGACGCGTTCCATTTCAGCCGGCTTTTCAAGCGCGAGATCGGCATCGGCCCCCGCGCATACCGCAAGCAAGGCCTGGCGTGGTTTTCCGGTTCAAGTCCCGCCGGACACGGATCGGTGGACGACTACGGCGACGACGACGGTGGACGAATTCGGAATTCCCCTCGTTATCCGTAGTCGTCGCCGTAGTCGTTCACCGGGTTCTACCGTCGCGAGACGTGTCCTGAGTAGGAGTGCGAGCGTCCCCGCCGGACACGGCCTTTAACAGGCCGGATATGGAAATCCGGACTACGGTGGCTATGGCATGATAGACGAGCGGTGGGCCGGAACTCCGGTTCCGGCCCACAAGGATTGTCCCTTGGAAGCCCCCTTAGATTGCCGTGTAGCGGAAGTTGCGGAATTCCGCCGTGCCCTGTCCCGCCGCGAACAGCGCGATGCGCAGACTCAAGAAGCCCCCAAAGGCGTTGTGATGCCAGCTCGATAGATCATTCGCCCGTGGCAGCAGGGTGAACGTATCCCCCGTGCCGTACAGCAGTGATACCTGGTGACGGTCGTTGCGGATCTTTAACGTCAGCCGGCTGCCCGCCGGCCGTTCGCCCTCGTCCAAGTGCCAGTGCTCACGGCAGTACGCCAGCCGGTGCCCCGCGACGCCGATGCCGAAGCTGTGCGCCTCATCGTAGAACAACGCCAGGCCGGCCAGGACGCCGTCCGGTGCCTCGATTTCGCACGTCACCTCGTACGCATGGTGCGCGGGGATGCAGAGGAGCGGGCTGCTGTTGCCGACCTCCGTGCCTCGTCCCGTCAACCGCAAACCACCACCGACCGTATAGCGTTGCGGGTCGCCATCCTTCCAGAACTGCCATTGCAGCCCCAGCCGGTCGGAGGCAAAATCGTCGCTCAGCCCGATCCAGTCACGGCATCCGCCAATCGGCTCGCGACTCGCGGACTTCCGTAGCCGGAACCAACCGTCCGGAGTCCACTCGATCCGCTCGAGCAGCGCCTGGCGGCCGAGCGTGTGAAACCCCTGCTCGTACCCGTGATAGACTACATACCAGCGGCCGGCCGGATCATCAAAGATCGTACCATGCCCCTTAGACCACCACCGCTCGTCGGCACTGGCCGTATGCACAATCGGATTGTACGGCGAATGTTCCCAGGGTCCGCGCAGATTTAGCGCGCGGGATGAGACCACCATGTGGCTGGTAGCCGGCCCGGCCGTGCCGCCTTCGGCAACGGTCAGGTAATAGAAACCATTACGCCGGATGATCTTCGGCGCTTCGAGACAGAACCCCTCGACGAGCCAGTCGGCCGGATAGCTCCATCCGTCATACACCTTCTCAGGCTTGCCGGTCACCGTCAGTCCGTCCGCAGTCAACGGCACGAGGTAGCCTTCCGAAAGATGCAGGAAGCGCCGGCCTTGCTCGTCCACGGCATGCCCGGGGTCAATATGCCCGACGGCCAGGTCGATCGGTTCGCTCCAGGGCCCCTCCGGGTGCGGCGCCGTGACAACCCAGTTCGTGCCGCCCGCCGGAAAGTAGATGTAATAGATGCCGTTGTGCTCGACCAGATCCGGCGCATATACCGACCCGACATACCGCCGGAGCGCATGCCCGACACGTTGCCAGCGGATCAGGTCCGTGGATTTCCAGATGAGCAGCCCCGGGTAGTATTCGAACGAGGACGTCGTCAGGTAAAAGGTTTCGCCGACCCGCAACACCGATGGGTCGGGATAATCACCCGGCAGCATCGCGTCCGGCGCGCGTTGGCGCATAGGTGTCGTCCGTGCCATCACGCTCTTCATGACATCCTCTTACTACCTGCTCGGCGTGTCGTTTGTTTCCATTGGGTTTCTCCTTATGACGCCGCCTGCACCCGTTCCTCCAGGGCAAGGAGTTTTGCAAGTGCCTCTATTTCCCCTCGACCGTGGCCTGCACCTGCCACCCGCGTGGGGTGCTCGTGTCGCCACCCGTTGCAGCCGGCACGACCAAAATCCCTTCCACCACGTCTCCCCCTTTGAATGGCTTTGGGCCGGTACGCAGCAGGGCTTCCCAACCGGCGCCGTCACGCCGCCACTTCTGCGCGGCTGGAAGCTCGATCGCGTCGCGACGGAGTGGATAGAACTGCGCCCGGGCCCACGCCGCCGCATCAGGTCCCGATCCCGCCGGGGACTCGATCCGCAGCCGCAAGCCTTTCCGTTCGGATTTCGCGCGCGCTGTCCAGCCGGGCACGGACTTTGGCAACCGGTCCCGCCAGCGGGCGAATTCGGCTGCGGTCGTTGCGTTCGTTCTTGCGGGAGCCTCTGCGGAGACG
>JBIJDW010000215.1:0-5701 GCA_044343885.1 Kiritimatiellia bacterium | reverse complement strand
GTGGCGGAGACCGAACGGGTATCATTCATAATTGTTCTGCCTTTTCTTGGGAATCAGGAGCGGAGCGCCATTAGCGGCGGATATTCAGTTCCTTGATCAGGGACTGATAGCGCGGTTCGTCGGTGCGCTTGAGGTAATCCAGCAAGCTGCGGCGTGTGTTGACCATGCGGATCAGCCCGTAACGCGAGCTGTGATCCTTCTTATGGCCCTTCAGGTGCTCCGACAGCACTTCGATCTTCTTCGTGAGCACGGCGATCTGAACTTCGCTGGAACCGGTGTCGCGCTCATGCCGGGCGACGGGTTTGCGAATAGTGGCTTTGTCAATCTGGATCATGTGTCATGCGTCCTTGCGCCGTTGGCGCTTTATGGTTTCTTTTTCCAGCGGCGCATGAACCGGACGAAGGGCCCACCCTCTTAGGCCAAAAAGGCCGCCGGACGACTGGCCCGGCTGGGCGGATCCACAACGGGGAGGCAATCCGCCTCCTGAGACGCGTCGCAGAAAGGTTGGAGAATACCCGGTTTACCGATCAAAGGCAAGCGGAATAGTTTTCAGAGTGTAATTTGACTGTTGACACAACCGCCCGAAAACCGGACACTTGTCACGTACCTCGCGAGAAGGTTTGCACGAGTCTCGGGGGCAGAAAGGGTAGTCCATGCGAACAGTTGGCGTCATTCCGGCCCGATGGGGGTCGACTCGGTTTCCAGGCAAAAGCCTGCATCCGATCTGCGGCCGACCGTTGGTGGTCTGGGTGGCTGAGGCCGTTCGCCGCGCCCCGGGGTTGGACGAGGTGATCGTGGCGACGGACGATGCGCGCATCGCCGCCGCCGTGCGTGATACGGGCGTGTCGGTGGTGATGACCCACCCGGACCTGCCCTCCGGGACCGACCGGGTGGCGGCGGCGGCGCAGCCGGCAGACGACGACATCATCGTGAACATCCAAGGGGACGAGCCGCTCATCGATCCCGGCCTGATCGAGGCGCTGGCGGTGCGGTTGCGGACGGACGCCGCCTATCAGATGGCGACTGCGGCCTGCCCGATCCGCACGTCGCGCGAGCTGGAGGCTCGGACCGTTGTGAAGGTCGTGTGTGACGCCGACGGCGGCGCCCTCTATTTCTCCCGCCTGCCGATCCCGTGCCGCCGCGACGGCGAACCCGATCTTCAGTCGGACCTGTATCTGCGACATGTGGGTATTTACGCCTATCGGGGCGCCTTTCTCAAACGGTTGGTGCAGGAGCCGCCCTGCGCGCTGGAACGGACCGAGTCGCTCGAACAGCTCCGCGCGCTCTACATCGGCGGGCGAATCGCCGTGCTGCGGACGGCACACAGCGGCTGCGGCGTGGACATCCCCGAAGACGTGGCGATCGTCGAGGCGGAAATGCGAAAACGGGGGATTGTGTGAACAGGGATCGCCTGCGCCGCCCTCCCACGGAGGAGAGCGGCAAAGGGCTGTGGCCACCATTTAGGAGTTCGGAATCATGAACAAGATCAAGACGGTTAAAGTGGGATCGGTGTGTTTTGGCGGCGGCAAACTGGCGATGATTGCGGGACCGTGCGTGATCGAATCGCGCAAGGGATGTCTGGATCTGGCCGCCAAGCTGGTCCGGCTCGCGGCCCGGCTAGACATGCCGCTGGTGTTCAAGGCCTCGTTTGACAAGGCCAACCGCACCTCGGGCGATGCCTATCGAGGTCCGGGTATCTTTGAAGGGTTGGCCATTCTGCAGGAGGTGCGCGACACGTTTAAGGTGCCCGTGCTGACCGACATTCACGAACCGCAACAGGCTGCGCTGGCGGCGGAGGTGGTCGATATTCTCCAGATCCCCGCCTTTCTGTGCCGGCAGACCGACCTACTGCTCGCCGCCGGTGAAACAGGCAAGACGGTGAACATCAAGAAGGCGCAATTCCTCGCCCCCGAGGACATGGCAAACGTCGTGGCCAAGGTCGAGAGCACCGGCAACCGCAAGATCATCCTCACCGAACGGGGGGCGAGCTTCGGCTACCGCAACCTGGTCGCCGACATGCGCAGCCTGCTGATCCTGCGCGAACTGGGGTACCCCGTGGTCTTTGACGCGACGCACAGCGTGCAGCGCCCCGGTGCTGCGGGGACCAGCAGCGGCGGCGATGGCCGGTGGGCTCCCGCCCTGGCGCGGGCGGCGGTCGCCACGGGGGTCGACGGCGTGTTCATGGAAACGCACGTCAATCCCGCCGAGGCGCTCTCGGACAAGGCCAACGCGATCGCCTTCTCCGCGCTGGCGGGCATTTGGAAAACACTCAAGGAGATTCATGCGCTGGTGCGCTAGCCATCTGACGCGGCTGATTGCCGTCGCCCTGTTGACCGGGGTCGTCGTCCGCGTCCGCGCGGAAGAGACGTCCACCGCGCCCCAACCGGCGCCGCCCGCATGGGCCGACCTGAGCCAAGCCTACGACTCCAAGGCCGGCGTAAGCGACGCGCCGGTGGATAAGCTGACGCTGCCGCTCGAACATTACGAGAGCGGCCGGGTGCGCGCGGTGTTGCGCGCCGTACAGGCGACCCGTACAGACGATGGCTTTGTTCGGGCCTTGCGGGTGCGGATCGATCTGTTCGACGAGACGGGACACGACGACGGAGTGATCGTGGCCGAGAATGCGCTGTTCAACATGGATACCAAGCGGGGCTATTGCCGGGGCGCCGTGAGCGTCCACCGGCAGGATGTCGAGGTTTTTGGGAAAGACCTGTACTGGTCCATGCCGCAACAGCGTGTCGTCGTAATCGCCGACGCGCGCATGGTGGTGAAGGATTTGAAGCGAAAACGAGGAGGTAAACGGTGAGCGTGATGAAAATCAGAATGAGCCGCGTGCTCGGCGTGGCACTGGCGTGGACCCTGTGCGCGACGGGATCCCGCGCGGAAGAAAAGACGGTGCCCGCAGTTGACGCGCCGGATCGACAGGCGCCGGTCGCGCTGGCGGAGCCGGTGCCGGCAGCGGGCGGAGCTGCAGCCCCCGCGCCGATGCCCGCTGTCGCGGGGAAACAGCCTGACCTGTTCAAGCGTGTCGATCTGGGAGGGGCGAGAGATCAGCCGACGGTGATCACCTCGACGCGGATCGAGTTCGATTACAAGGAGATGGTCGCGGTTTTTGATGAGAATGTCCGGGTCGCAAACCCCCAGTTCCTATTGCTCGCCGACCGGGTTTTGGTCTTCCTCGAAGGCACCAACGAAATCAAGCAGATCATGGCGATCGGGCGCGTCTCGGTGACGAACGAATTGCGCAGCGCCTCGTGCGATAAGGCCGTTTATACCCGTGCGGCCGAACAGCTCGTCCTGACCGGCAACGCGCGCCTGCTGCGGGGTGGCGATTCCGTCAGCGGCGACCGTATCGATATCTGGCTCAATGACGAGCGGATGGAGGTCACGCCCGGGACGGTCGTCTTCAAACCGGCAACGGTCAAGAACAATCCGGATCCGGTCAAGCCGGATCAGCCTTAAGTGGGAGCGCGACGACACGTATGGAAACAAGCGTAAAAGATGACACCCGGGCGGCGGAAGCGACGCGGCCCGACATTGAAGCGCTGGATCTGGGCAAGAGCTACCGGAATCGTGCGGTCGTGAACGGTGTGTCGCTGTCGGTCCGCTGCGGCGAGATCGTCGGCTTGCTCGGCCCCAACGGCGCGGGCAAGACCACGACGTTCTACATGATCGTCGGACTGGTTCGCCCCGACAGCGGGCAAATCCTGTTCAAGGGCCGCAACGTGACCCGCTTGCCGGTCTACCGCCGGGCACGCGAAGGGTTGGGCTATCTGGCGCAGGAGCCGTCGGTTTTTCGCAAGCTCACGGTCGAGGAAAACCTCTTGGCGATTCTGGAGTCCCTGCCCCTGACCGGCGTGCAACGGACGGACCGCTGCGAAGAGCTACTCGAAGGGCTGAAATTGACCAAAGTGGCCAAACAGCGCGCCTACACCTTGAGCGGCGGCGAACGGCGCAAACTCGAAATCGCGCGTTCGCTCGTGCGTCGGCCGGCCGTGCTCATGCTCGATGAACCCTTCAGCGGCGTCGACCCCCTCGCCGTCCACGACATTCAACAGATCGTTCTGGGGTTGCGCAAACAAGGCTTAGGCATTATAATCACCGACCATAACGTGCGCGAAACCCTTTCGATCGTCGACCGGGCCTATCTGGTCTTCGACGGTCGGGTGTTGCGCGAGGGAACGAGCGATTTTCTGATCAACGACGAAACGGCCCGCGAGCTCTATCTCGGGCGCGGGTTCAGAATGTAACAACAGGCGGCGCGAGCCGTCCAACAAAAGAGGTACACGATGCCGATTGAAATGACTGTGCGACACGTCTCCGTCAATGCCGGACTTCAGGAACAGGCCAAAGCCAAAGCGGATGCACTGATTGAGGAGTTTCCGAAAATTGAGTTTGTCCATGTGATCCTGGACCAGCAGCACAAGGCGTATGAAGTCGAATACATTGTGCAGCACAAGCATGTTCCGCAAATGAGTGGCAAGGCGTCCGATGAAAACCTCCTGGCCGCCGCCGACGGTGCCTACACCAAGGTGTGGCGCCAGTTGCGCAAGCATTATGACAAGGTCTCAGACTCCCATCACGAACGGAGCACCATCCGTGAGCCGAACCACGGCTAAGCCTGATCAACCGACACCGGATACTGTTCCATCCGGACGTCCCGGCCGGCCGCGTCCGCCCCGCCGGGGCGTTCCGGCCCGCACGGCGTCCGTCACGTCCCCGGCGCAATCGGTAAAAGCGAATGGCGGCGCCGGCACCGTGACGGTGGGCGCGTTTTTTGAACGCGGCCGCGAACGGCTCGGCTTGCGTCTGGCCGCCGGCGGCGGCGAGGGCCTCGCACGTGTGATCGAAGAACCCGTGTTGTACCGCTGCGGGCTTGCGCTCTCTGGATTTTACGACTTCTTCGCGTTCCGGCGCATCCAATTGATCGGCTTCGCCGAACACGCCTATCTGGAGGCCATGCCCGAACCCCGGCGGATTGCCGCGCTGCAGCGCCTGTTCCAGGCCGGCATCCCCTGTGTGATCTTTTCCGGCGGGCTGCCCGCTTTTGCCGAGACTGTGGAACTGGCCGACACGCTGGATGTGCCGGTTTTCCTGACCGCGATGACCACGCTCCGGTTCACCTCGCAGGCGACCCTGCTGCTCGAACACCTGAGCGCGCCGCGCCGCAAGGTGCATGGCACGATGATCGAAGTCGCCGGATTGGGCATCCTGATCGAGGGACCCGCAGGCATCGGCAAGAGCGAAACGGCGCTGGGCCTGATCAAGCGGGGTCATGCCCTCGTGGCCGACGATCTCACCGAGCTGCGCCGGGATGCCGACGGCATCATCCACGGGGCGGCGGTGGCGGTGACCCGGCACTACATGGAAATCCGCGGCATCGGCATCATTTATATCCCCGCGCTTTTCGGCGTGGCCGCGGTCCGAGGAGAGAAGGCGCTCGATCTGGTGATCACCCTCCTCCCGCAGAAAGAGGGCGAGCACGATCTCGACCGTAGCGGGGAGCAGAACCTCACCCGCGAACTGCTCGGCGTGCGGATTCCGCAGTTGATCATACCGGTGGCTCCGGGGCGGGATCTGGTTAATATTGCGGAAACCGCCGCAATGGAGTATAAATTGAAGCTGTCAGGTCATGTGGCGCATCGCGACCTCGACGAACAGATCAAGCGTCATCACGCAGAGAGTGGAGGGTGAGCGTGGC
>JBIJDW010000025.1:0-16632 GCA_044343885.1 Kiritimatiellia bacterium | reverse complement strand
TGGAAAACGCAGGGCCTCTATGTGATCAGTCGCGAGAAGGAAAATTCCGCCGCGCAGACACTCGGCTTGCCCGCGTGGGACCGGGCTGATCCGAGGAACAGTCACTAGGGGTCGTAATTAGACATTAGACAAATTTACGCTTGCTTTTGTCAGGGGACCCCGCTACAGTGGACGCATGGCTAGGCAATTGCGACACCATCATGCGGGCGGGTGGTACCACATCACGTCACGGGGAATGGGGCGTCAGGCGATCTATGCGGACGACGCCGACCGCGTGCATTTTCTCGACCTGCTTGTGGAGGCGGTGGGCCGCTACGGGCTGGTGCTGCACGCGTACGTGCTGATGGACAACCATTACCATCTGCTGATCGAGTCGCCCGCCGGGAATGTCAGCCGGGCGATGCAATGGCTGAACCTGAGCCACGCGGCCTGGTTCAACGCGCGGCACGGGAGGTCGGGGCCGCTCTTCCAGGCGCGGTTCGGGAGCGTGCCCGTGGAGGACGGAGGTGCGTGGGCCGAACAGTGCGGGATGTACATCCATTTGAATCCGGTTCGGGTGGCCGCGCTCGGCCTCTCGAAAGCGGACCGCGCCGCGTCGCGGGAGGGGCTCCCTGACGACACGCCGGAGGCGGTGCTGCGCCTTCGGTTGGAGGTGTTACGCACATACCGCTGGAGTTCCTACCGGGCCTACGCGGGCTACGCGTCGGCGCAGGAGTGGCTGGCATGCGCCACGCTCCTGGCGAGTGCGGGGGGCGTGAGGGCGGAGTACCGCAGGCAGGCGGAGGGGGCAGTGGCTCATAGCGTGCGGGAGGGCGCGGGCGCGCGTTTGAGCGGTGCCCTCGCGATCGGCGGAACGGAGTTCGTGCGGCGGGTGCGTGCGGGGGTCCTCGGCCGTCCGTCTCCGGGGTCCAACGCGCGTGCGTGGCGGCGCCTGCTGCCCTTCGGCGAGATCACCCGCGCTGTGGCGGGCGTCCGCAGCCCGGCGGGCGCGGACGCTTCCGTCCGGCGACGGGATAACGGACGAGGGCGGGACATCGCTCTCTGGCTGGGGCGGCGGCACTGCGCGCTGACATTGGCCGAGTTAGGGGAGCACACGGGGATGTCCGCGCACGCGGTGAGCAAGGCCATCTCCCGAATGAGCCACCGACTGGTGAAGGAACGCTCGCTTCAGTACGCCATCCGGAAGATCGAAGCCGAAATCAGGAGGTTCGATGATGACGTGTCTAAAGTCTAATTACGACCCCTTACGAAAGTTAGGAGCGCAGGAGCAGTTTTTGGTCTCGGTTCTGGCGCTAGAATCCAAGTTTACGGTAGGGGTGGGATTGAAGGGAATGTAATGCTGAACTAGAGAGCCATATTGGCGTTGGTTCACTCGTTTCCACTATGAGCAATTTAGCAATCATTGGGTTAGTTGTCGTTGCAATCATTCCTATGGTGGTGGTTGCCTTAGATTTATGGAATCTGAAACGGCACCGAAGGTTCTTGTGCATGGGAAAAGAATATCTCCTTTCTCGTGAAAATGCGGGTGTCTTCCTATTGTGGTTAACCTACAGGTTAGGTTTAATGGTGTTTGTTATGTTTTTATTACATCAAATTGGGCATGCTGCAATGCCCGGTTGACACTTTCTAAACGAGGGAGAGGCTGTATGGTGTAAATATTCAAACGCGCTGTTGCGCCGATGGATATTGGGTGAAATTGAGATGATCGGGGCGAAAACTCATCCGGAATTTGTGGATATGGCCGTGTGGCAGGTGGCAAGAGGAATGAAAGGCGTGGTGTTGAAGGGCAGAAAGCGCAGTGAATCGAAAATTCACAGGTCGCGGGCAGAGTTCACACGTTCGCTTGCTGACAGGAGGCCAGGCGATGGATCACGCAGCTTTTCCGCTGCAACCGTGGTCGGTGTCCACGTAGTAGTGGTTTAGCAGTCCGCCGAGGGCGGAATCGCATTTTACCTTGTCCGGCGGTGCGGGTTTGTCGGGATATTCGTATTCGATCGGGATCTTGTTGCCGAGTCCCTGATGCGGTCGGTGCTGGTTGTGATGGCGTTCAAGGCGTGTTGCAGATGCGATTCCCCGACCAGGATGAGGTTGTCGAGGGTTTCGCGGCATTCGCGGACAAAGCGTTCCGCAAAGGCGTTGCATGGCGGCGTGGCCGGTGGTCAAAGCACGATTACGATTACGATTATGATTACGAAGCAAGGACCTCATCAGAACTGCCATGCGCCCGCTGACGACTTTCTCCTTTTCAAGATGCCGGTAATCTGCTTAAATGGCCCTGTCTGTGGGTCAGACGGGAGTGGAGGATTCCAATGTCAGAAGATGTACAGGGAATTGTCAAGCAAAGCGCGTTCCTCGCCGATCGACACCGGCTGGACACGGTCACAGCCAAGCCGACGGCGAATTATACGATTGCGGGCGTATGCGCAATCATCGCCTTGCTCGTGTACGGGCTGCTGGTCACCTTGCAAGTGGTGGATTTCAGGGCGTACCAGTTCCAATGAATTGAACGGTTGTGGCATGCTTAAACACCTGCGCACGGTCGGCGCGAGCATCGTTGGCACGCTCGCGTTTACTCCGGCGGCGGTGACGCTTGCCGTCTTGTTGGTTTGCTTTTTCGGGATTCAGCGGGTGGCGTCGGGCGTGGATCTTGTTGACGGATATTCCTTTGGCGCGCTGCTGACCCAGTGTTTCGGGCTTCACGCGCCGCTGCTGGCCAAGGGCTTTGTCTGGCAGGTCGTGACTTACCTGTTTCTTCACGGAAGCTGGATCCACCTAGCCTTGAACCTACTCACCGTGCTGCTTTTCGGCGCCGGCTTGGAGATGGAGATAGGAGGCAGGCGGTTTTGGACCGTCTTTCTCGTCGGCGGTGCCATTGGTGGGCTGGGCTGGGTCATGTGTGATGCGATCCAGCCTGCGCTGGCCGCGGCCTTCCCTGGTGTGGCCCAGGCGCTGGCCTTGCGGACGCAGCCGGGCGTCTATGGCACCTGCATTGGCGCATCGGGCGGGGTTTTTGCGCTTATCGGTGTCTATGCCGCATTGTTTCCCAGACGCGAGACGATCGTCCTGATTCTGGTCTTTCCGGTGCGGATGAGGGCGCGCACGCTGGCGGTGTTTCTCGGCCTGGCCACGATCATCGAAGCGGTGTTGTTGCGCTCGCAGATCGCCTACACCGCCCATTTGGCGGGCGGCTTCGCAGGCTATTTTTACGGACTGGCCCTGTTGCGCCGGCGTGTATTATTTCGGGTGGCATGAAAGTACTTTTCATATTTATTGACGGTCTCGGCATACGGGGGACCTCGGCAGACAATCCCGTCAACAAGGCGGTGTGTCCGAATCTGTGTGAGCTGGTCGAGGCGAGCGGGTGTCTGATCGATGCGTGTCTCGACATGCCAGGGCTGCCGCAGAGCGCGACCGGCCAAGCGTCGCTTTACACCGGTGTCAACGCGGCCCGTCACGTGGGGCGTCACATGGAGGGCTTTCCCGGTCCGACGCTCCGCAGTCTGCTCAATGAGGACAACCTGTTCTTGAAACTCCATCGCCGGGGGCTGCGCGTTAAATTTGCCGACGCCTATATGGCTGACCGGATCGAGGAGATCGAAGCCCGGCGCTTTAAGTCGGTCACCACGGTCATGGGACTGACGTGTCCGCAGGTGTTCAGCTTTCGCGAGGACATGCTCGCCAATCAGGCCGTCTTTCACGACATCACGCGCGAAAGCCTGCTCGCCAAAGGTTACAGCGGTCCGGTGGTCACTCCGGCCAAGGCGGCTGAACACCTGATCCAGCTCGCCATCACCCACGACTTTACGCTGTTCGAGTTTTTCCAGAGTGATTTAGCCGGCCATTCGAGCAGTCTCGAAGAGGCGGTCGCCTGTCTGCAAACCTTTGACGCCTTCATCGGTCCGCTGGCGGCCATGGCGCGCCAGGCCAACCTGCTGTTCATCCTCACCAGCGATCACGGCAACATTGAGGACATGTCCATCCATTCGCACACAGCCAACCCCGTGCCGCTCGTGGTGTTCGGCCCCGAAGCCGAAGCCTTCACGGTTGGGGTGCGCAACCTCACCGACGTCACGCCGCGCATTTTGCGGACGATCATGCAGTGAGAGGGGAATGGCGCTTACTTAAGCGATGCTTCCGATCGTAATCATAATCATAATCGTAATCCATTCTCCACCAGCAGATTAAGATCAAGATTAGGATTACGATTAAGAAGGCAAGAGCCTCCTATTTCCAGTCTCGACGGGTGCGTCGGGGCGTCGGGGCGGCGGTGGGATGGCGGACGTCGGGCTGCCGGAGCGCGTTGTTCTCTGCGGGGCCGTCGCGCCGCGCGATGCTCGCGACCGCCAGCGCGGCGGTGGCGAACGCGGCCGTGAGGTTGTAGCCGCCCGTCGGTCCGTCGATGTCCATCACCTCGCCCGCGAAATAGAGGCCAGGACATTTGCGCGACTCCAGGGTGGCGGGGTCGATCTCGTTCAGCGGCACGCCCCCGACGGTGACAATCGCCTCTTTCAGCGGACGCGTCTCGGGGTTGCGCACGCGGACCGTGTCGCGACCGACGGTCCACTCGATCTCGAAGTCACGCAGGTTGCCACGCGCGACGCAGCGGCTGGCGTTATAAGCCGCCGCGCCGCCGACACCCCAGGTCTCGCAATCCATCTGTCCGTGACCCTCATAGAGCTTCTGCCCGTTGTCAAAGACACGAAACGTGGCCTGTTCAAAGGTGACCCCGCCATGCGCGTCGATCCACGGATGGCGCACTAGGAACCCGATCAATCCCGGCCGGTACGGCTTGAGCGAGTGCCCCAGCGCCTTGGCAAACTTCTGGCCATCGCCGACCGAGCCGGTCTTGGGGTAGCTCACGCCGCCCGTCGTGATCAGCACACGCCGCGCCAGCACCGAGAAATGCGCGGTCACGACGTGGAAGCCCGCCTCCGTGCGTTCCACACTTTCGACCGGCGCATTGAGGCAGAGCGCCGTACCGGTGTCGCGCAATGCGTCCGTCAACGCATGCACCACGTCCGAGGCTTGTTCCGAACTTGGGAAAACGCGGCGGTCAGCCATCTTCTTGAGCGGCACGTGGTGTTGCTGGAACCAATTCTGGACCGCGCTCGGCGGCCAGGCTTCCACCGCAGGCGCCAGAAAGGATGCCACAGGCTCGCCCAGGTCGCGGAGCATCTGTGCGGACGGGATGTCCTTGGTCAAGTTGCATCGGCCGTTGCCACACATCAGCACCTTGCGGCCCGGCTTGTGCTTACGTTCCAAGATCAGCGCACCGAGTCCACACTCACCCGCGCGGCACCCCGCGAAGAGGCCTGCGGCGCCGCCACCGACAATGAGCAGAGGGACGGGTTTGAGCATAGACATTTTACTTGAATGTGGCCCGTCGCTCGACCTGGCGGAGCACGACGTAAGTCGTCCATCCGAGCAGCAGGAGTCCGGCCATAAAAGCCCCATAGGCGATGGGCCAGGGGATTCCGTGGGTCATCATCGAGAATTCCGACATCCCGCCCACGCCGGCGAGCACGTTGAGCGGCATAAAGACTACGTTGATGACCGTGAGGTGCTTCATCAGTACGTTGAGATTGTTGCTCACGATCGACGCGCGCGCGTCCATCAGGCCGGCAAAGACATTGGCGTAGACCTGCGCCTGTTCGAGACATTGGGCATTTTCGATGGCCAGGTCGTCGACAAACTCGAGCATCTCCGGCGACAGGCCCTCCGTCTGGGAATTCTTGGCATTGGTTTTCAAGCGCTCGATCACCCGGCCATTGGCGCTGATGGCGTTGACGTAGTATACCAAACTCTTCTCAATGGTGAACATCTGCAGCAACTGACGGTTTTCCATGGACTTGACGAGCTTGGGCTCCAGTTCGCTCGCGATGTCGTTGATCACGTCAAGATGTGAAAAGAAGTGTGCGACGCACGCCGAAAGAATGCGCAGGAACAATGTCTGCAGATTCGGAATCTTGCTGAATGCGCGTCCCTCGAAAAGGGAGATGTCATCGGGCGCGATTATGATCAGCTTGTCTTTGAACAGAAAGATCCCGACCGAATTGATGCGAAACAGAAAATTGTCCTTGGCGCTATAGCGCTTGGGATGACGGAAGATCACCGCCAGATGATTGACATCCAATTCCACGCGCGGCAGTTCATCGCGGTCCAATGCCGACGCCAAGTTGTGCTCGTCTATCTGGAACTGGTTCACCAGCATTGAGCGTTCGGCTTCGGTGGGTTCAACGCACAGCAGCACCTGTGCGGGACTGTCATCGTGGATCTCAACCACGCGGCCCTGATCGAGCTTGAAATTGCGAATCATGCACACCTCCAGATTGGACGGGAAAACACGTTCTGGACGCCTGGACGGGCCTACGTGGGAACCCGACAAGCGAAATCGTTTTCACGGGCGACAAGGATGCCCAAACAGGCGGGGGATGTCAAGCGCAACATCCGAGACAGCAAATAGAATTGTTGGCGTGGGCTGGACATTGCTTCCTACTTCTGGCATACTGCCCCCCATGACATCGCTATGTTATATGGGTTTGGCTGGTTTTCAGCAGGCGTGAGCCTGTGCCGGTCAAAAAGCGTTTTGTCATCATTCCTAAAGGAATCACCATGAAGACCAAGAGCGAAATCATTGCAGAGTTGGCTGAGACGGCAGGTGTCGAGAAGACGCAGGCAGCGACGATTTTGGAAGCTTTGGTCGCGATGGCGATCAGGGAAGCGACGGATGGGTTCACCATTCCTGGACTCGGCAAACTCGTCAAGGCTGAGCGCGCCGCCCGGACAGGGCGCAACCCTGCGACGGGCGAATCGATCCAGATTGCAGCCAAAACCGTCCTGAAGTTCAAGCTCGCCAAGGCGGCCAAAGACGCGATCATGACCCCCGCGTGATAGGAGCTGTGATCGGGGTCGGCATCGACCCCGATCCAGAATCTGGGTTCGGTGCAGTCAGGCCGTCGGCCTGCGGCCGGATGGAAAGCCGGATTGAGACATCGTCCTCGTCCTCGTCCTCGTCCTCGAATCGTGAAATCGAGGACGAGGACGACGACGAGGACGATTTTTTTCAGCTTACACTTTCATTCACAGTCCCTTGCGACCATGACGTCTGAACCTGTCTTCGTTCAGCATGCTAGGGTTCAGTCCGGTAACGTCCCCTGAACCCTCCGCTTGCACAAACCGGAGGTTTGGCAAGCGCCTCTGGAGTGCAAAGATCACCGGCACAATGCAGTGATCGAGTTTCCATTATCACACTTCGCGAAGTGTGATATCGCGCTAAAATAACCCCCGCGCGCGCGACCAGATCGTGCAACATCTGGTCCATTCAAACCTCTGCTAAATTTTGGGCATAATTTTTTAGAATTGTTGTTGACAGTCGGTGTCAGAAGGTGTTGAATGGTGTCACAAAAGGTCAATTAGTGGAAACCGAAAGCAAAACGTCCCTTGTGAGCGCCCGCGGTTTATTCGTGGGGCGGTTTGATCATGCCCTCGACCCCAAGCGCCGAATCACGATTCCGGCGACGTGGCGCGAGATCATGGGTCATGCCGGGACGGTGTACGTGATCCCTGATCCCTATGTAAAATGTCTCAACTTGTTGCCGGTGGCTGAAATGGATGTGCGGTTGGAAAAACTGCGCCAGAAGTCGCTGTTCGATCCGGGAGCGGGTGAGGCGCTTCGAGTGATTGGCGAGAATTCCGAACAGTTGCAATGGGATGTGCAGGGGCGCATCCGCATTCGCGACAGGTTATTGGCGTTCGCCGACCTCGAAGGTCAGGTGGTGATGATCGGCGCGGTCAACCGGGTTCAATTGTGGTCGCCGAGTCTGCGGCCCGAGGATGCCACGGTCGATCAGGGCCGGCTGGCGATGGCGGTGCAACAGGTTTCGTTTTAACGGAGGCCGACTGTGCATGTGTCGGTGATGGTAGCCGAGGTTTTGGAACTGCTGGCGGTGCGGCCCGGCGGACGGTATGTCGACGGGACGCTCGGGGGAGGCGGCCATGCGGCCGAAATCCTCGCGCGCGCCGGATCGGAGGGATCTCTGCTGGGGATCGACCGCGACCCCGAGGCTCTGGAGCGGGCGGCGGCGCGGCTTTCGGGTGTGACGGGCCGCCACGTGCTGGCCCACGGCGACCATGGCGAGGTGGCGCGGCTGGCGCGGGAGCATGGATTTGGAGACGTCGACGGCATCCTCCTCGATCTGGGGGTGTCGTCGGACCAGATCGACACGCCGGGCCGGGGATTCAGTTTTCAGGCGGACGGCCCGCTGGACATGCGGATGGATCCGACCGCAGGCGTGATGGCGGCCCATCTGGTGGCGACGCTGGACGTCTCCGGGCTGGCCGGGCTGTTTCGCCGCTTGGGCGAGGAGCCGCAGGCGTTGCGGGTGGCCAAGGCGGTCGTGCGCGCCCGGGAGGCGGGGGCGATCGTGACGACGGGACGGCTTGCGGAGATTGTCAGCGCGGCGCTCGGCGGACGCCGCGGCAGCGGGAAGCATCCGGCGACACGGGTGTTTCAAGCGTTGCGGATGGCGGTCAACCGCGAATTGGAGGAGCTGGAGCAGGCGCTGGAGGACGGGTTGCGGTTGCTCGCGCCCGACGGCCGGTTGGTGGTGATTACGTTTGAGAGTCTCACGGATCGGATCGTCAAGCAGCGGTTCGTGGCGCATGCGGGCCGCCAGGTGTCGTTGCAGCAGGGCGGCGCGCGCTGGGAGGGAGATCTGCCGGCAGTGGAATTGCTGACCCGTCGTCCTCGGACGGCGGGCGATGACGAGGTGTCCCGCAATCCGAGGGCCCGCTCCGCAAACGTGCGGGCGGTGCGCCGGCTGCGGCCGGAAGAAGAGGCGAATGTACAGGGAAGCGATAAACAGATTTTGAAAAAAACGGATACACGTAAAGGGGAGGTGTAGCCATGATGCGAAAAAATCGCAAGCACCGTGTTCACGGGCGGATCGTTTCGGTCCACGCCGTCGGGTTGTCTGTGCTCGTCGTGTTTGTGCTCGTCGGTTATCTGGCGATGGACAATCGGTGTGGCGCGCGCGGCCAGTTGATCAAGGATCTCGAGCGACGTTATGCGTCACTCGAGAATGAGCGGATTCGCGAGGAGGCGAAATGGAATGCGATGAAGACGCCCGACGCGATGAGTCAGCATCTGCTTCGGCACGGACTCAGTATGACCTATGCCCGCCCCGAGCAAATCATCCGCATGCCCCATTCGGATTCGACGGTTGCCCAGGTGGCCGAGTATCAGGAGCGCGAACGTTCGGCCCGGGTGTCGCGACGCACGCCGTAAACGCAGGCAAGGGAGGCACCCCATGAATCGGGGCGACAAACAGCGGATACTGTTCGCCGTCTTCATGCTTTCCGTGTTTCTCGCGTGGATCACGTTTCGCCTGTGCGAACTCCACCTGGGAAACTATTCGGGAAAGATCGAATCGCGCAATTTCCAGCAGGAGCTGGTGGCTCTGCGCGGGACGATCTACGATTGCAACGGCACGCAGAACCCGCTGGCCATCAGTCTGCCGGGACGCTTGGTGTTTATTGATCCCAAGATGGTCAACGCCAAGCACGACAAGCTGGCGATCGCCGAGCGTCTCGCCAAGGCGTTGAATCTCAATGTGGACACAATTCTACTGGATCTCAACCGCACCGACTCGCGCTTCATCCGGCTCGCCGTCAGCACCGACGACGCCGTATTCGATCTGATCAGCGACAAGCAGACGATGAGCGGCGTCGGCGCGCAACCCCAGACCATCCGCAGCTATCCGCAAGGCCGCCGGATGGCTCACGTCGTTGGATTCATCAATGCCGAGGCGATCGGCAGCGCGGGGATCGAGCAGAGCCACCACGCGGACATGATTGGCACATCGGGCTTCATCTCGGGCGAGGTCAATGCCAATCGGGTTGAAATCTTCGGCCGGCGCACGCAGAACGTTCCGCCCGTGCATGGCGCGAGCGTACAGTTGACGCTGGACAACAACATCCAGTATTTTGTCGAGCGGGGGTTGCGCGAAGCGCTGGAGACGAGCGGGGGCGATGCCGCATGGGCCGTCGTGCAACGGGTGGCAACGGGCGAGATTCTGGCCATGGTCTCGCTGCCCGATTATGACCCCAATCAGTACAACCGGGAAAACGAACTGGTCAAACGGAACGCCACGCTCGGCGTTAATTACGAACCGGGTTCGACCATGAAGGCGATGATTGTCGCGGCAGCCCTGAATGAACGGATCATTACGCCGTCGACGATGATCGACGCCGAGTCGGGGATGTGGGTCTACGCCGGGAAAATTCTCAATGACCATGTTCGCGGACTGGTCGATGTGGCGACCGTCATCAAGAAGTCGAGCAATATCGGCGCGGCTAAGATCGGGCTCATGCTGGGGAATAAACGTATGGAGGCCTATTTGCGCGGATTCGGATTCGGCCGCAAACTCGGCATCGACCTGCCCGGAGAGGAAAACGGCATTCTGTCGCCGTCCAAGAAGTGGGCCATGATCTCGCCGACCCGCATTGCCATTGGACAGGGGGTTGCGGTCACGTCCGTCCAAATGCTGAATGCCTATTGCACCATGGCCAACGGCGGGCATCTGATGCAGCCCTATGTCGTCAAACAGATCGTGTCGAGCTCGGGCGAGACGCTGTATCAGAGAAAGCCGCGAATGATCGGACGCCCCATCCGCCCTGAGACGGCGGCGACGATGCGCCAACTGCTGACCGGCGTGACCGAATTGGGAGGGACGGCCCGCCGGGCGGCCGTTGAAAACTACACGATTGCGGGCAAAACCGGCACGGCGCAGATGTCCGTTCCGGGCGGCTATTCCAGCACGGACTACTGGGCGTCGTTCGTCGGATTCTGCCCCGCCGAGACCCCCGAGTTCGGGATGATCATCGTGATCCAGCGTCCGAGACAGATCCACACCGGCGGCGCCGTGGCGGCGCCGGCATTCGGTCGGATTGCGCAGGATATCGCCCATTATCTCGAAATACCGGCCGACAACATGGCGGTTCCATAGGCGCGAAAGGCAGGGTGGGGAATGACGGTTTTGGAATTGATTGAGGGACTCGAGGTGCGCGTCTGCACGGGGCCGGTCGCAACGACGGTCGTGACCGGGGTGCAGTGCGACTCGCGCCTGATCCGCCCCGGCGATCTGTTCGTGGCTGTTCACGGCACGCGTGCCCACGGGCTGCGGTTTGTGGACGATGCCTGCGCGCGCGGTGCGGCTGCGGTCGTCGCCACCACGCCGCCCAACCGGTCAGATGTGCCGTGGGTCGAATTGGTTGGAGGGGATTCCGAGGCGCATGCGGCGCTGGCCCGCCTGGCCGGTGCGGTGAACGGCCATCCGTCGCGGCGTCTGCAGGTGTACGCCGTGACCGGCACCAACGGCAAGACCACCACCGCCGGGCTGCTTCGCGACATGCTTGAGGCCGATGGCCGCATCGCCGGGCTGATCTCCACAGTGGACGTCGCGTATCCCGGCCACCGCCACGATGCCGACTGCACCACGCCCGGCCTTTGCGCCCTGCAGCGATGCCTGCGGGATATGGTCGATGCGGGCTGCACCGCCGTGGTGATGGAGGCGTCGTCGCACGCGCTTGCGCAAGGCCGCACCGATGGCACTCGCTTTCACGCGGTCGCCTTTACGAATCTCACTCAGGACCACCTCGACTACCATGGCACCATGACGGCCTATTTCGCGGCCAAGCGGCGGCTGTTCGCCAGCGCTGCAGAAACGCGCCCCGGCGCATCCGCCGTGATCAATACCGATGACGCCTACGGGGCGCAACTGGCGCAAGAGGCCGCCGCCGCGGGGCTGACCGTCGTGCCCTATGGATTGCTCGGCGGGCAGCCCCTGCGAGCCGAATCCGTGATCGGCACCGCCGACGGGACCGCGTTTGTCTTGTGTACGACCGTTGGCTGCGTGCCGATCACCAGCGGATTGTCGGGCCGCCACAACGTGATGAACATGCTGTGCGCGGCCGGGCTGGCGCTGGCGGGCGGAGTTCCGCTGGCGGTCGTGGCGCGCACGCTGAGCGAGGCGCGGCCGCGGTGGGGACGGCTGGAACGGGTGCCGACCGCGCTGCTGTGCCGAATCTTTGTTGACTATGCCCATACCGCCGATGCGCTGGCGCATGTGCTTGCCACGCTGCGCGAGGTGACGCTGGGAAAATTGATCGTGGTCTTTGGCTGCGGTGGCGACCGTGACCGCGAAAAACGGCCGATGATGGGACAGGCGTGCGCGTCACAGGCGGACCGGCTGGTGATCACCTCCGACAATCCGCGCACCGAAGATCCGGCGGCGATCATTCGCGACATCGTGGCCGGGCTCCCCCCCGGCACGGCCTACGAGGTCGTGCCGGATCGGTTGGAGGCGATCACGCGGGCGCTTCGCAGCGCGGGCGCCGACGACGTGGTGCTGATCGCGGGCAAGGGGCATGAGGCCGTTCAGATCTTTGCGGATCGGACGATCCCGTTCGACGATCGGGACGTGGTGAGGGAAATTGGGCATCGACTAGCGGAAACGGAATCTTGAGCATGACCATTCAGGAAAATCAAACGGACTGGCCGCTGATACGCGGAGATGATCTGGCACTCTGGTCAGGGGGCGTCTGGGATGGGGGCGCGGCCGATGTGCGGGGCGTCACGCAGGATGGACGCCACATGATTCCGGGCGGCCTGTACGTCGCCCTGAAGGGTGAGAACCATGACGGTCACGCCTATGTGCTCCAGGCGCAGCAGGGAGGGGCTGCGGCGGCTCTGGTGCGTCACGACTGGCCCCGCGCCGAGGGTGTGGCAATACCGCTCCTGCGCGTGGCAGAGACGCGCAGCGCACTCGGTCTGGCGGCGGCGGGCCGCCGTCGCGCGCTCCACACGTTTGTGCTGGGCATCACGGGAAGTGTCGGCAAGACCACCACCAAGGAGCTCGCGGCGGCGGTCTTTTCCGGTGCCGGACTCACACACGCCACGCGCGGCAATCTGAACAACGATATCGGGTTGCCTCTCACCCTCCTCGGCATGCCTGCGGAGGCGCGTGTCGGCGTGATCGAGGCGGGGACCAACCATCCCGGTGAAATCGCCTATCTGTGCCGGATTCTGAAGGCGGACGCAGCGATCATCACGGCGGTCGGGCCGGTGCATCTGGCGCACTTCGGGAGCGAGGCGGCGATCGCCGATGAAAAGGCGGAACTGATCCGTAGTGTGCCCGAACGGGGGTTTGCTGTGATTGACGCCGAAGGCGCGCACGCCCCGTATCTGCGGGCGCAGGCGGCCTGTCGGATCATCTCCGTGCGGATGGATGACAGCGGCGAGGCCGACTATCGAGGCACGCTGGTCGATGCCGACGGCGGCGTGGTGAGGGTGTGCGAGCGGACGAGCGGGGAATCGCAGGTTTTGCGCAGCGGCCTGGCCGGACGCCACAACGCCATCAATCTTCTCCTGACCGTGGCCGCCGGCCGCGCGACGGGGATGACGTGGGAAGCGATCGAACGGGGATTGGCGCGATTGGCCATGCCGCCGATGCGGTGGCAGCGGACCGAGGTGGATGGACTGGTGAGCATCAACGATGCCTATAACGCCAATCCTCCCGCTATGCGCTGCGCATTGGAGACCTTCGCCCAGACTGCGGCAGCGGCGCGCCGGGTGGTGGTGCTGGGCGACATGCGCGAGCTGGGCGAGGCCTCCGAGTCGTTTCACCGCGAGCTGGGCCGATGGGTCGCTGCCGGCCCGTGGGGCTTGGTCGTGGCCGTCGGCCAGGACGCGCGCTGGATCGCCGAAGAGGCGGTCGCAGCCGGGTTTCCCGCCGGGGCAGTCCGCCATTTTGCCGACACGGCCGCCGCCGCGATCGGCATCCGTGATCTACTCAAGCCCGGCGACACGCTGCTCTTTAAGGCGTCACGCGGCATGGAACTCGAGCGGGTCGAGGCGGCGGCGCTGGCCGGGCGTTCCAGGTGCGGGAAGCGGCGCGACTAGAACGCGAAGTCATCGGCTTCATCAGCCGGCTTTTCCCTGTAAATATTGAAATCCATGCGGCGCAAGGCGCTCAGCGGCAGGGCGATCTTTCCGAAATTCTCGCTTTGCCCCTTGACCTCGTCCTTCTCGACCCGCTCCAGTTGGAGGGTCAGCAGCCCCCGGTCAGCAAAAGTCATCTGGACGTCATCTTTGTTTCTGCGTGCCCGTGCGGCGTTCTCGGTGGATGTCACGATCTCCACGACGCGAGCGATCGGGATGTCGAGCGTGGCGTAGGAGGTCTCGAATTTCACGACTTCGCCGGCAATGGACTTGAGACGGCCGGAAACCTTGTCGTTGTTGATGAACCGCAACAGGTCGTCCTTGACGACGGCGATGCCGCTGTCGCCGGCCACCTCGGGCGTCTTGCCATCCCAATCCGAAATCACGATGCTGCTGATCTTGAGATCGCCGGTGTTGTTCGACCGGAAAGCGATGCCGGTGCCCGTGCCCGCGAATTCGGCCGGGTCCGTCCATTGCGTCAACTGGCGGCCGTTGATCAGCAAGGTAATGGTTTTCGCGCTCTTGTTGACCAGCAGGTTGAATGTCGCGCTCCGGCACTTGCCGTTGCCAAAGTCCGCATACTCGACTTGCCGCTCGAGGCTTCTCGAACCCGAATTGCGGACAAGACGCTGCAGGTAAAGGGAGGTTCCCGACACCTGCAGCATGTAACCGTTCCGGTTCTCTTGGACGTTGTCGGTATAGATCACGCAGGCGAACTGCGGATAGGCACCGCGCCAGGCCGCATCGAACCGGATGTCGGCGGTGTCGGGCATCTTCTCGATGAGGCGGCCGATCGGATATTGTTGCACGGCATAAAGCGCGCCGTCCTTGAAGCGCCACTGCACCTGAGCTCCGCCGCCGGTGTACGTCGTCCACTCCGACAGATCGGTCGGCCCCTCATAGATCCGTGCCGATGTCTTGATGTTGGGGGTCACGGACTTGACCATCAGACGGGCGATGGTGATCTTGCCCGCATATCCCGTGTCCAGCACGAGCTTATCGCCATCCATCGACACGATGTTGCCGGGAAGCATGTCCCCGTTGGTCAGGTAGATCGCGGCCGTGCCGGGGACGCCCGTCGTGACCTTGCGCGGTCCCAGCGTGGCGCGCGTCACGGTGGAGAGGTTAAAATCGATCAACTTCTCGGCGCTTCCATGCTTCCACGTCACGCCGCCGGCTTCGGGCGCCACGGCCATCAGGGAGCCGTGAAGCTTGTCCTTGTTGAGAAACTCCAGGGTGTCACCGCCCGGCGCAACCACCGCGCGCGTCGGCCCCGCGTTTGCGGCCGGCTGGGGCGGCGGGAGAACGGCGCCATCGAGCGTGACTTGGGCAGGAACCGTGCCCGCCATCCCGATGGCGATAAAACCGGCAACGAGCATCCATTTTGAATCATTCATGACGTGTGTCTCCTTGTGTTTGTGTGATCGTTCGAAAAGCAAGCGCATCATTTCAGCAATTCCCGCACGGCAGACTGGACTTCGGGATCGGCATGGTCCACCTGCTTGCGGAGGAAGGGCGTGGCGGGAGCGCCGATCTCCTTGAGCCGTCGTCTCGCGGCGGCGCGCAGCATGGCATCGGCGTCGCCCAGTTTGACGATCAGCCCTTGGATCTCGGCGGCCAACGCTTCGGGCACATCCTCCTTTCGGAACACGGTTCGGGGCGGTTCGCGCGCAACCGGCGGATTCGCCATTTCGATGGGACGCGATCTTTCGATCTTCTTAATGTCCTGCACCGTCGCGGCCGTCCACGCGCCATCCTGCTGCACCAGCCCCAAGGTGAACACCATGTGGTCTTGAATCGAAATGGAAAGCGTGGCGGTCTGATTGGTGTCGTTGAAACTCTCTCCTGAAAAGACGAACATCCCGGATTCCCGCGCAAACTCTGAAAGAAAGGAGCGGCCCTCCCGGCCCTCCCGGTTTTCGGCCGCGTACACCTTATCGGCGAGCTGAACCAGATGCAGCAGCGGTCCCGACAGGATTTGCCTAGCCGCCTTGAAATCGTCCTTCTGCAGGGCGGCGAAGAAGGCGTCCATCCGCGCCTTGGGGCCGGCCTTCGGGCGAAGATCCTTCAACTCGCCGCCATGTGCGGAATAAATCGCCAGGGCTTTTTTTCTCAGGGCCGCATCATCCGTGGTCTTAAGCAGCGTCGTCGCATCCTGAAGGGCTTCGGCCTTGCTGCCCGCGCGGCCATAGGCCTCCGCCCGGTAGAGCAGGGAGAGCGCTTTCATCTCCGTCACCGTCGGCTCCGCCGTGATGACAACCGTGAAATTCGTCACCGCCTGGGCGTAGGCCTTGTTCTCCAGGTTTTTCAGGCCATCATGAAAATTCGCCGACAGCCCGACGATCACCGCGAGCGCAACATCCACAATATTCGTCATACCCGCCTCCTTTCAGACCGCGCGCAGGTTACTGCCATTCCGCACCGGCCGATGACGACGCCACGATTCAACGGGGAAGAGCGTAGCAAACCGATACAGAGTGGGCAATGACAAACATCCTCCCCTGGCCCCGACGCAGGTCATAGCCAAGGCCGCTTGCCGGCTGAAAGGCGAGAACGTGGCCCGCTGGCGGGTACGAAGAGTCGAACTTCCATCCGGAACCGTGTCTCAATCGACGCCCGTTCCAGCGACGGAT
>JBIJDW010000214.1:0-5722 GCA_044343885.1 Kiritimatiellia bacterium | reverse complement strand
CGCTGCAGGCTCAGGAGCTGCTCGCGCGCGGCGAGGATCTGCTCCGGAGGCAGGCCGGTCTCTTCGGCGAGCGTGCGCAACGTGGCCTCCAGATCACGGAGAACCGGTTCGGACTGCGCCGCATACTCGGCCTGCCGCTCCCGCAGACTGTCAGCCGCGTCCAGGCCGTCCTGGACCGCGCGCCCGGCATTCCGAATCGCCTCGTCCAGCGTGATCGCGGCCTGGCGGGACTCGGCGCGCCGCAGATCCGGGGTATGGTTGGACCACGAAAATAGCGGGATCGTGATTCCCACGTCCACGCGCCACTCGACACGGTCCGACTTCTCCCTCGAAACGCTGGCGCCCTCGCGGGCCTGCTGATCCTGTTCGCCGTTGGCGTACGAAGCCTCGATGTAACTGAACCAGGGAATCCGTTCCGCCCGTGCCTCGTCAACCCGCGCCTGCGCCGCCAGGCAGCGCCAGCGCAAGGCCAACAGATCGGCGCGAACCGCCAGGCCCGTCACCGCCACCCGCGCGTTCGTCAGGATCGCCGGGTCCGAGAACGGCTGCGGTGTCTTCGGATCGGCAAGCACGATTTGATCGAGCGGCAGGTTGACGCGCATGGCCAGAAGCCGCCGGCTCTCGCGCAGACTGCGTCGCACCCGGTCACGGGCGGCCAGAGCCTGCAGCCGGCGTTGCGAGACTTGCAACACGTCGAGCTTCGACACCTGCCGCGCCTGCGCCCGTTCCTGGAAGAGTGTGATGGTGTCGTCGCACACGGACACCAGTTGATCCAGCAGGCCGGCATCCTGACTCAGGAAGCGAATATCCGCAAACAGCCGCGAAACCTCCATGGCCACAGCCCATTCGGCGGCGCGCACGTCCATCCGCGCCGCGTTGCTCCCGGCCTCTTCGGCCGACACGCACGCGTCCCGAATCCAGGGGTTCGGGGGAAAGAAACGGATCCCCACGGACCGGCTCTGGCTCGACTCCGCCGTGCGCGTGACCGCGGGTACGGCAGGCGGGATAGCCTTGTTCTCGATCGCGTCGTCCGTGCCATCGGCGCCGGAGAGCCGCAGCTCCGGATCTTGAAGATCGGTGGCCGCCTTCCTTCTCGCGTCGGCCACGGCCCGCGCGGCTTTCAGTACGGCGATGGTGCCATCGGCCGCGCAGGCGCGCTCGATGGCCCCGGACAGCGTCAGGGGATCGCCCCGGACGGGCGAAGCCGCCACGGGCAATTGACGCACGCTCGCGAGCACGGCCAGGTCCAGGTCCAGCGAGCGCTCGTCGTAGTCCCGCGTGGCGCAACCAGCCAACAGGAGCACAAGGCCCACCCATGAGAGCCCGGCTAATCGCATGAGGGCAACAGAATGGCGAGTGGCTGGGGTGGAACCCGGCCCTCCAGCATGAAAGCACCGGTCAGGGGTGGAAAACACGTTCATTTGGACGAAGTCCCTTCTTCTCGCGAGAAAAGACGGGACACCTGACGTTGGACGCGCGTCCGGAATGAATCCGCAGCGCTGATCTTCACCGTCTCGCCGGGAATGAAATCATGCAGGGCATCCAGTTTCAGCATGACGCGTCGCCCGCGCAGGGGTTGTCCGCGAATCGGACTGATTCGCCCGGGGAGCGTCTGCACTTCCGGTCCAATGGATTCCACCACGGCACCGACGCTCGTCCCGCGTCCGGACATCCGTTTGATCAACATGCGTTGGCCGACCGTCAATTCGCCGAGCTGTATCTCCGGCAGAAAGCCCACAACCGAGTCCGAAAGCGGAATCACCTGCAAAACCGGATCCCCCGCCGCAACAATTCCGCCGGGCGTGTGCAGGATCAGCGAGACGACGCCGTCCCGCGTGGCGCGCAAGGCATAGGTCTCGCGCCGCATGTTGATCTGGTTGCGCAGCGATTCGGCAATGACCAACACGGCCTTGGCTTTCTCGCGGATCGCGGCGGTCAGATCCTTGGCGTCGTCAACCCGCAGCCAGACGTTCATGTCGTCGCGCGCTTTTTTCGCCTGCTCCAGCCGGCGCGCCTGCACTTGGATCATCGCAGGGCATGTCGCGAGGGTCTGCTCCAGCGCCGCAATCTCCGGACGCAGTTGGCTGACCAGTTCTTCGCTGACCAGGCGCTTGGCCAGCAGATCCTCGCGCCGCTGTTGCTCCTTCTTCAATTCTGCCAGTTCGGCGGTGTCGCTCGCCTGCTGGATCTTCGTGGTTTCCAGCGCGGTTTCGGCATCCAAAATGGCGGAGTCGGCGCGCTGCACCATTTGCAGCATGTCGCTCTGATAGGTGGATAGCGTGTCGCGCGCCTCCGCGATCTCCGCGTCCGCCACGCGCAGCTCGGCATCCACCAGCGCCGGGTCCATGGTGGCCACGATGTCTCCGGTTTTCACCCGCTGCCCGACCGTGACAGGCACGGTCGCCAGCCGGGCCGTCTCCAGGGGCGCCACAGGTCCAGCCACGGTTTCGATTACCCCGACAATCTCGCCAAACCGCGTATTCGTGGATGCCAGATACGCCGCCAGTACGGCGGCCGCCAGCCAGACCACAAACGTCCATCCGCGCAACAAGCTCCGCAACCAGATGCGGGGATGCCTGCGCAGCCTCGGCCTCCGGTAAGATGTTTCATCAGTCATAATTACAACCGTACATTCGTTTTGTCCACATACAGAAAGCCGCCTTCGATGAGGTTGCTGAACGTGTACACGCGGGTGGTCAATGGCTTCAAGGAAAGTAGTATACGGCGAAGGGCTACGGGAAAGCAAGGCAGTGCATGATGGGGTATATGATTTTCTGACCCTAACGCAGAAGGATTAGAGTGCTTTTGGGTGCTAGTGAAACCCCCCAAGGGACGGGCCTTCCCGCAGCCTCCTAACGGACATCTGCATCTCCATATTCTCCGTTTCGGTTGACGATTACGGCGACGATCTGAACCCTGATTCCTTCTCATCTCCATTGGCCTGCGGCGCGGCGGGACGCCGCTGCCCTACCTCGCGTGAAGCGCCTTTCCTTTTACCTAGCAAGCATCTTTGCTCTTGACTAACCATGACTAAGTCCCTATTCTCGACGCCATGAAAGAGATTACCACCCACTATGCCAAGACCCACTTGTCTGGAATCCTCCGGGAGGTTCGGGACGGCGAAACCGTCATCATTCTCCAAGGCCGCACGCCTGTGGGAAAACTGATCGCCGCCTCCACCACCCGGCCACCGCGTGGCCCGAAGGTTGGCCGCCCGACCTCCGAGCCCGTTCAACTCGCGCCAGACGCGTTTGCGCCGCTTTCCGTGGCGGAACTTAAAGCCTGGGGGCTATGAGAGTACTCCTCGACACCTGCACCTTCATCTGGTTGTGCGCGGAGCCTTCCCGCCTGTCGGCCAACGTCACGCAGATCCTCGGCCGCCGGGACACGCTGCCGGTTCTCAGTCATGCGTCGATCTTGGAGATCACGCTCAAATGGACCGCAGGCAAGATCATCCTGCCCGCTCCGCCCCGCCAGTGGATCGGCGAACAGACCGCCATCTGGCAGATGGCGCTGCTGCCGATCACGCCCGACGATATCTACCGCGCCAGTGAACTTCCCACGTTGCACGCCGACCCTTTTGATCGCCTCCTCGTGGCGACCGCCATCGGCCGCCGCCTCAGCCTGCTGACGCCTGACGAGTGGATGAAACGCTATCCGGTGAGTTGCCTCTGGTAACCACCCTAAGGATCGGGAAAGGAACGGAACAACGCATCGACCGTAATCGTCGCCTGCAATCGTCCACCGTAGTCGTCGCCGTAATCGTCAACCGATCTTTCCTTCTTCCGTTGGACGACTACGGCGACGTATACGGTCTACGATTAGGCGCGAAGCAATCGGTAGCGGCAGCGGCGTCCTGCCGCGCCGAAAGAAAAAGGGCCAGCGCCATCCCGGCGTCATCAGGTCGCCGCGTCACGATCACCACCGTCCGCCCCCTGGCGAGCCTCTCGTCCTCGTCCTCGTCGTCGTCCTCGTCCTCGTCCTCGATCATCTGGCCGATGGAAAACGCTTTTGTGCTGATGGGAAGCGCCATTCAGGCCCGTCCCTTGTGGCCTCCCTTGTGGCCTAACAAAGACGCTGCCGCCCGGACGGAGGGCTTCGGGACGCCGCGCCAGCCATTTTGGATTGCGGTGGCAATCGGTATTCCGCGTGACACCGCTCTCAGGAGTAAGAAAACGGAGCCAAAACTGAAAAAGACTTCTCTCTTGCAAACACCCCAGAGGGGTTTTGCAAGAGCCTCACGGATCACTCCACCTTTATCCGATAGAACTTCTGCCCTACGCCGTTCACGATGTCCGTATAAACGTTCACCATCGGCGTGGCGGGTATGCCGTTGGTCAGAGTGCCGAAAACGTTCAGCAGGTTCGTCGCTACCTGTACGGTGTAGACCCGCCCTGTGGCGCTCTGCCAACGCACAACGAATTTGTCGGGATTCACCGTGAAGGCATCCGTCACCTCCAGAAGCGACGCGGGATCGTTCGGGTCGGTGCCGGCGAGGTATTCCGCCAGATTGTTCATGTCGTCATGATCCGGATCATCCGTGTCGCTATAAGCCAGCGTCCCGAAGTGATCCAGATACCAGTCGTCAGGCGCCTCGTTACTCGAACCTGGAATCCCGTCCGGGCGGCCATAGCCGACGGTCAGGTTGTCCACCACAGCGGCCGGACCTTCCAGCGAGAGGCAGGTCAGCCGCTTCTGCGGCACCGCAAAGCCGAGATTCGACGCCACGTTCGTGCCGTCCAAATAGAGCGACCAAGTCTGCAAGACGTAGTCCGCACTCGCCGTCAGCCGCGCCCACGTCCCGGCCTGGCGCGACGCGGTGTTCGTCAGCGTGATCCATTGGGTCCCCGCCGATTGCATGCCGTCACACACGACCAGTTGGCCCGCGTCGTTGAAGAAGAACACGCTCGCGGCATCCGGAATGCTCCCCGGAATCGCCGCCCCGGCCACCTTGAGGCGCAAATCCAGCCAGACCGTCTGCGGCGTGCTGGTGAACGCCTGGCTGACCGCCACCGAACTGTCATTCGTGCCTTGGATCTGCAAGGCGCGCACGCCCTCGAATACCTCGCCGGTCTGCACCGTCGCCCCGTTGGTCGGATTGACCATCCAGTTGTGCTGGCCGTGTAATAGTCCAGAACTGACGGTGTCGGACTCGAAGCGCTCGGCAAAGGGCAGCGCCGTCAACGTCTCGATCGCGTTGGTCGCGCGGCCAAGCCGCGCTTCCAGCGCGTCGGGCAGTCCGTCGCCGTCGCTGTCAACCGGCACGGGCCCGTCGTTGTCTATCCCGGTCGCCGTCACCGTCACAGAGTCCATCCCCGCAGCCGAACAGGTGAAGGTGGCCACGCGCCGGTTCGTGACGCCGTCCTCCGCGTCGGCCAGGGTCACCGTCTTCCAGAGATTCCAGTTTGATGACGAGAACACTAGGCTGCCGCCTGACATGACGGAAAGCTGCGAGTCGCCTCCGTGCGCGACGCTGACCGTCACACTGCCGGCGGGCTGGGCCGAGAGACTGACCCGGAACTTCGCCGTGCCGCCCTCCGGCACGCCGACGAACGGCGCGCTGGTCAGGATGGCGACACGGATGAAGTTGGCCTGCACCGTGGTCGGGGATGAGATCGTCACGGTGGTGCTCGAGGCATTGCTGTTCGCGAACGTCGCCGCGCCGCTGGTCACGCTCCAGTTCGCAAAGGCGTAACCCGCGCCGGCGGTGGCGCTGATGCCC
>JBIJDW010000213.1:0-5733 GCA_044343885.1 Kiritimatiellia bacterium | reverse complement strand
ACTTTTGCCATGTCCGTCGCATCTAGCGCTCGCAATTTCTCCACGAGGAGCCGTTTGTCAATGGTAAGCAATTGCGATATGTTGACCACTGAGTTTTTGGAAAGGCCTGAATAACGTGATCGGACGAGCACATTCCCTGGAGCTTGGGCGAGCGCAAGGTTGGAGGTAAGGATTGCCACCACGACCGTGTTGATGCGGCTGTTCGTAAATTCGTCTGCCTGCACGATAAGTACGGGGCGGCGATAACCTGGACCAGACCCTTCCGGCTCAGGCAAACCAGCCCACCAAATCTCGCCTCTGCGCATTACCACCGCTCCTTAGGAAGCGACGCGAACTGCATCTTTGAAAGGCTAGGATCGACGTGCGATTCTTCGCGCGCGTAGACGCGGTTCAGCTTTTCCGTGACGCCCTCGGTCTTGTGGTGGCTCAGAAACTCTGCCACGGCACGGGTAATCAAAGCACTCCGTGATAATTTGTGCTCCCGCGCAAAGAGATCGGTAGTACGGAAGAGATCATTTGGCATGGATATGGCTGTCTTCATGGTCAAATGGTATAACTATGGTGATACCGCCGTCAATCATAATATTATCGGGATGTATGCCTGACTCCGAAACCAGCCATCTCATGATCGCGCTGGATGCCTCCGTTGCGCAGCCGTTATTCCAATACTGCGCGTTCACAATGTAACCGACCTCGCCTGCATGTTTCCTCACGTGAACGGACATGCTCAACGTCAGCCTATCCGAACGTGACCCCGTTGCGGGTTCATGGTACGGATCAGGCTCTTGTTCGGCTGTTGGATTTGTTTCTGGCGCGGAGGTCAAAAACGCGGGCACCGGAGGACGCTTCCTTGGCGCGAAGGTGCGCCACCAGACGTTTTACGTCATAGTGGTGTTCGGCGGAAATAGCATCCTTGGCTTTCCAGACTTCTGCAATTACTTCATCTTTCATCATCTTCTCCCATCAATTCAAGAGGCGTACATATTTCCGGACATGTATAGCCGAGCACAGCGCACACACTGCGAATCACAGGTTTCGTCTCGGCATTGTCAATGTGTCTGCAATTCCATGTCAGGAGGTAATCGACGCCGTGGTAGGCCGAAATTGCAACATGCAGAGCGTCATCCGTTGCCTTCTTCGGCAATGCGCCTTCCTGGATCAATGCCTTGGCAAGATCAGTTACGGCATCCGGCATGGAGAGATGCGGCATATCTGCCAGGCGCTGCAGACGACGTTTCGCCGCCTCCGGATGCCCTTTTCCCGCCTCGTCAATCACCAGTTGCGAGGTAACCAGTTCAAAGCGCTGACGCTGCCCTTCCCACCAGCGACTTGTTGCATTCTGCCAGGCAGCGGCAAGCAAATCTCTCGTTGGAAGCGCGGTGAGATAGCTTACGACTGAGGTTTCGATGTAAACCGTTTTCATGTCAGAAATGTTATCACTTAGTCCAATAGAAGTGAAACTCTTTTTCCCTCCGAACGTTACCGGTGAGGCGGCGGTATTCCGTCGCCTCCACCGGTTGGTTGGGGCAATTGTTTGTCTCGTGATCCAGAACATACACGGTGCAACCCTTCTCCGAGGCGAAACCCGAGGAGACAACCACCAATCTGCCCCGCAAGCAGCGGCAGAAGACCCATGGGGGATCCCAAGATAGAAGCGGGTCCGGCAATAGTCATGAATCTATATGCTGTGCCGATGCCGGCTTCGGGTTTGGCGACACCGAGGACAAATGTAGAAACAAATGCCAGGAACGGCATTGACCACCAAAGAAGGTCAACATGGAGACGATTGAAGCCAACGACGTGGAGCACGACGGCGATGGCACCGATGCAGGTGAGGCGCACCGAGATGTGACGCGTGGGACGTTGCGGGCGAGCGAACCAGTCCCTTTTGTTCTCGACGATCACCCACCAGAGGTAAAGCCCAAGCAACCCAAGTAGGATTACGTCTCCGATCATTGTTCCAATATCTGGGTTCATTTGCTTGCGCCCCAACATCGTCATAGCCGTCACGCATAGCGAGGGCATTCGCACCCGCAAAACCCTAAATCCGTCAACACATCCGTTGATTTCTAACAGCTTGCGTAGTCGTTTTGACGCATATGAGGTTTGCTGTGCCTCTGCGCTATGCGTCAAGACCGGCTTTGCGCCCTGTTTCTGATTGAGCACCACTCCCCGATCAGTATCCAGCGTCCGTGTTCGGTGAGAGTGAAACAGATTCGATTAGCCGGTGCAAGGACAAAAAAAGTGAGATCACGCGCCTGAACGGGTTGTTCGATCAGGCCGCCAAGACACTATCCAGCGCGATATCTCCGGCGAAGACCGACGAGACGGCGCAGCCATCGTCCTCGTCGTCGTCCTCGTCCTCGTCCTCGAATCGTGAAATCGAGGACGAGGACGAGGACGATCAGGATGGCTCATTCCTGTTTCCCATCCGGCCGCAGGCCGGTGGCCCGACCGAACCCTAAAACCTGAAAACTCCGCTTGCACAAACCGGAGGACTCGCGGCATAGCCGGAAGGCCCGTCCCCTTGTCGGGTCTCTGCGCTGGTCAGGCAGAAATGGATCGTCGGGAGGCGGATGACGTGACGAAGCAACAGCCGACTTCGTAGTTCAGTCCTCCTTGGACCGATCATCGAGTGATTTTATCAGGCCGGCCAGGATGGTCCTGACTTCCTCGTTCTTTTCGTTCGTCAGTGCATCCCTTACCATCTTCACGGACTGAGCATCGCCGATCTCCTCGATCGCAGTCCTTGCAAGATACCGCAAGTTCTTGTCCGTCCGCATCGTCTCAATCAGGTCAGGCACAGCCGTCTTCGCCTTGCCGCCAAGTTCCTCCAACGCCTGCACGGCCTCCGATCTGACAGAGCTCTCTTTGTCCCTCAACGCAGAACAGAGTCCTTTCACGACCTCAGGACTTGCGAATCCAATATCGCCCAAAGCGGCAACAAGTAAGTCCACATCTGAGCCGGCCGCCAGCATTCCGAACAACCGAGTAGCGGCCGCCTTCTTCTCGGTGCCGACAGGGACTTGCATTGCTTCAAGGAGAACGGACCGCGCGGCCCCACCTATCTCCTTGAGCGCGGCCTCAGCAGCCAAGCGCACTTTAGGGGATTCGTCACCGAGCGCGTCGGCCAAAGAGCGGATCACCGACTCCGTCTCGCACTGCAACCTACGGAGGAGTTCCACACTCCGCAATCGCACTTCCGGGTCTTCATCGCCCAGTATACTTACGACCGCCAACGCAGCATCAGACCGTCTAGCGTAGGAGCCTTCCGTTTTTACGGGCCCTTCGCCCCTAGCCATCAGGTTTGTCTGTGCAAGTACTGTGTATGACACGATTGGCCGCCCATCCGCAAATCGCGAGAACGCAACCAGCACGGTACCATCCTCAAGCGCGAGGATCGAAGGACGAGATTCAGGCAAGACATGATCAGCTACGAAGACAGGCGTACGCCAAGTTCTGCCACAATCAGGGGATACGACAGCCCAGACGGAATCCGTGTTCGACTGGCGTTGCACATATGCCACGAAAACCGATTGCGTTCCCATCGTACATGCATCGAACAAACCAACTCGGTCTCCAGCAACCTCAATTCGACGCCCGTCGCGCCACTCCCCGCTGTTCCCGCCCCAACTGATGTACAAAGGCGTAAGCGGTTCAGGGATCGCCCCCATTTCGTCCGGGTTCCCACGCAGAATTCGCTTCCAGAAGAGGAGAAGTTCGTTCGACCGCACCACAACAGGCGCTCTGCCTCTTCCGACGACGTTACCGTGTTCCCACGTTCGCCCCCCGGTGCTGCTGGTGGCCGACCAGACTCTTGATCCCTCGCCTCCGCCCGCCAGGACATACTCCCCAGTCGCTCCGTTTATCAGAACCGTTGGAATCCAGAAGTCCGATATTACGTCAGCGGGAAACCTCTTCTTGTGTTCCTTGAGTGGGTCGATCTCCAAGTACGTCTCCGGAGCGGCGTCCTGCCCTGCTGCGGGCCAGACGAACGATGCCATCGCCAAGCCACGGGTTCCCCCAAGAGGCCGCTCGGCAACAAAGACTAGTCGCCCGCCCTTGTCATCCCACGCGATGTCATACCGAGGGATCGGGTCTCTCGACTGAAGGAGGTAGCCCGTACTCCATGTCGGAGCGAATGGCTTGAACGCGTCAAATTTCATTTCCGTCCGTGCATATGTGGCAACCAACCACGGACCTCTGGAATGGAAGGCGCCCTTGCCGTTCGGCGCTGCAAGCAACGAGAACATGTCCACACGCCCCCTGCTCTCAACAAGAACTGGTTCTACTGCGGCAGCCTGCCGACCTCCATCGAAACCGACGTCAATAACGACGCCATCCGTCGCCGCCCATAGAAAACACACTCCACCGCCAAACGGCGCAGTCACTGCGAGAAAGAGCAACAGCAATCCTATTCTCGACCTCACGTTTCATCCTCCTCCCCAAGCATCGTTCCACCCCAGGCTAGTATTCCACCATCTCGTCCTTGCTCCCGTCGTCCTGGCGAGCGCCTAACTCATAGTCATCGGCAGACAAGGGACGGGCCTCTCTCAACCGGCCCACCAACGTTGCCGTTCAGCCTGAGCCGGGCTTCCCGGCGATAGGCTGCGACGGCTGGTTCGCCGGCCTCATTTCTTTGACCCAATTAGGAGGCATCTTCACCTCCACAACCCGACCATCGTAGTGAACTCGGTAGATGTGACCGTCGTCGGCAAAGAAGAAGTTCATGATGGACGTTGCATCGCCGCCGATTTCCTCCGGCGGACCGAAGTAGTCACTGTGCACCGACTGAACGATGCGAAATCTGTCGCCAAGGGTCCTTGGATCAACGCCGGTCTTCATCACTTCGCGCAGCACGACAACATCGCCGGATACGTGTGGCGAGGCAGCCGCGGCTTGCCCTGGTGGCAAGGGCTCCGTTTGTCGTTGGTATGCACAGCCAGCACACACGCTCAGCGCGCACGACCATATGGTGATCAATCCGCGTCTCATGCCGTCATCTTTCATCTTGGCGAACAGGCCGTTCGGCATCATTTTGTGCTTTCTGTCTTATGCTTCGCCGTCAGGGCGTCAATCTCCCTGAGCAAGCGTTGACAGGGATCTTGATCAGGGTAAGAGTAGACTTTTACCCTTTCTTTGCCGTCCTGGTCTACCCATTTGAATTCAACGGTTCCGGCGTCCTTAGCCTCTGGTCCGGGGCCGGCTGCCACAACATGGGCAATCAATTTTCTGAGCTCAGGTTTCGGGATAACACCCAGCCGATTGTCATTCTTGACTTTCCACCAGAATGCGCCATCAGCCTCTACAGAGAACTCACAGAGAACGCCGGCAACCCATCCCCCGACGTGTTTCATATACAACACGGGGCTGTTTGTAGCACTGCCCGTTGGCCGCTTCTCTTCGGCGGTGACGCCGGTAGTCACAACGAGAAGAGCCAGGACGGCGAACATTACTGTGCTTCTCATGACCTTTCTCCATTTCTCTTGCCGAACAAGTTATTGAGCGGTTTCCGCTGATCCTCACACTGTTCTTCCCGGGCCGGCAGAAACCATTCATTGATAACGAGTACGGTAGCACGTTTTTCTGCAACCCGTAAACAAAAACACTAGCATCCCATAGGCTCAGCCCACGGACTCATAAAAATGCTGACCGGGTGGCCGAACGCCTGTAATCTACAGGCGCATGAAAAACAACACGTGTCGACGGCGCCGCCAAGCGCCCCGCGCCCGC
>JBIJDW010000212.1:0-5734 GCA_044343885.1 Kiritimatiellia bacterium | reverse complement strand
TTTCTTTCAACAGGGGATCCACGCGCATCTGCTGACACACGTCGGTGCGTTGCAGATCGGTCAGGCCCGAACCCAGCAGTATCAGATCGGGCGCTCCCAGCGCCGCCATGGCTAACGCCTGAGGGCCCGTGATCGCCTGGTGCATCGTATAGGCGCCGCCATCGAATAACGCTATCAGACGCTCACGCGCGGCAGCGCCCGGCTCGACGATTAATAGCGCATGCGCGTCAACGGGTCCCTGCTTAGACTGACCGGCATCCATAAAGAGTCTCCTGTTTGCATCGATTATCCCCCTTCGGTCCCGTTAGCGCAAGTGCAAAGGTACCGCTTGCCCTATTGCGGGGATTCTCCTATAATGGACGCTATCGTTTTATGACTCGCTTAAGACAATGACCGGACGGGCGTCTGCTTGGCCCGGTGTGTGTGGAGATTCGGCATGTTCAAACGTATGTGTGTGTCAGTGTCGATGGGGCTGCTCGCCGCGACCCTTGTGTTGACGTCCGGGTGTCACAAGGGCGACTCCACGTCTGGGGCGCACGGACCCGATCAATCCCTGATCGCGCAGGAACTCCGGCAGGCGATGGAAGCGTCCTATCAGCAGGCCAACGAACTGTTTTCGAACGGTCAGACCAACGAGGCGGTGCTCGTCTTCGACGCCCTGCTCGAAAATCCCCGTTATGAACCGTGGGCCGACCGTATCTTTTTTGAAGCGATCCGCATCCGGCTCTTCGCCGGACACACCGATCCGGTTCGCGACCGCGTGCTGACGGCCTGCACCAACGGTCCGGTCGCCTGCGCACGGGCCGGACTCCAGTTGCTGCTTCCCTACCTGACCGATAAAGAAGGCACGGCTGCGGCCTTTGCATTCGCATCCTCGGTCGCGTCCCTCCCCCGGGTCGATGCGGAGCTCGTCCGGCAGGCGACCGAGTGGCGTTTCTTCACCGCTCTCGGCCTGTCCGATAGGGAGCAGACAACCGATGCCCTGTCCGTGATTCTCGTCGCCTTTCCCGCCGATGCCGCCGATGCGGCACTGGCCCGCGCGTTCGAACAACTCCTCGCTGCCAGCCGGTGGGAAGATCTCGAAGCCATCCACGCGCAGGCCGCTGCGGCGGCGGGCGGACGCGAGAGTCGGACGCATCTGCTTCTGACCTGTTCGGTCCGTATGGCCGCAGGCCGCGCCCAGTGGGACGCGGCGCGGGACCTGTTCAAAACCGCCGCTGCTGCTCTCCCCGATGCCGCGCTGCAGAACCTGATGTCCCAAATCCTCCCGGCGGCCCGCGCTGCCGGGCGATTGGACGTCGTGGACGCCTGCGCCGAAGAGGTGATCTTCCGGCAAGGCGGCAAAACCGCCGCCGTCTCACAGGCCACCCGCCTCTGGGCCGAATCAGCCATGGCGTCCAATCGCGCCGCCCTCCCCCAACGGCTCGCCGCCCTGCTGACCGCCAAGATTCCATCCCCCGTCGTGAGCGCCCTCCTGACGCGCTTTTTCTACGACCTGATTGACGAGACGGCGGTGCTCAAGCAGCTCCTCCCCGTTGCCAACCAGCTCCTCGTCGGCGCTGACGAAGAGACCGTCAAGATGATCAAGACCATGCGGCTCGACGGCGCCTTCGTCCTGGAGGACTACGACCTCGCCGAATCGTATCTGGAGGCCGGCGTGCCCGGACGCGACGCATCCTGGCACACGATGGCTCGATGCAAGGTCAAGGCTCACCGCGCCCTCAAAGACAACAAGCCGCGCGAAGCCGTCGAGCAGTTCCGCCTGTTCATGGCCTGCATCGGGGACCTTGCCGAAGCAGAAACCTACGACCCCACGACCGGTATTCAGCATACCCCGGACATGCTTCGCGGGCGCAACGCCCTGCGCATCGCCGAAATCCTCGCCGGCATCCCCGATGCGGATGCCGCCACTGAGGCCCGGGCCGAAGCGGCCGCCTATTACAAGAAGGCGCTTGAAAGTGTCACCGCCGCCGAGTCCCGCGACATCATCCGCAAGGAAGCCGGCAACCTGCTCGACTGACGACACGGTGCGCGCTCCAGAAACTAAAACGCCCCGTCCGCAAAAACCTGTTTTGCAGCCGGGGCGTGTTGTTAGTGATGCCTGCGAAACTCAGGCCAGCGCTGCGCGCGCCTTCTCGATGATCGCCTTGAATCCCTCGATATCGTGAATGGCGATCTCGGCCAACATCTTGCGGTTTACCGTGATGCTCGCCTTGGTCAGGCCTTCGATCAGCCGACTGTAGGTGATGCCGTTGGCGCGGGCCGCCGCGTTAACGCGGGCGATCCACAGATGACGGAAGTCCCGCTTGCGCTGCTTGCGGTGGACAGTGGCCAGCCGCTGGGACCGGTCAACCGCCTCGGTCGCCTGACGGAAAAGCTTGCTGCGTGACCCGCGAAAACCCTTCGCGAGGTCTAAGCGCCGGCGCCTGCGCTCGCGCGACGCCGGGGCATTGGTAACTCTGGGCATGGGCTACTCTCCTTTTTCAGCCTTTGTAATTCGACAACATGCGTTTGATGCGCGGTTGGTCCGCCTCACTGAGCACACACATGCCACGGAGATTGCGCTTGCGTTTGCGCGATTTGCAGGCGTTCAGGTGGGACTTGCCCCCCTGACTCTGCAACACCTTGCCCGTGGCCGACATTTTAAACCGCTTCGTCGCGGCTTTTTTGGTTTTCATCTTGGGCATGACGTCATACCTCTTTGTCTGCGGCGCACCGCGCCGGACACGTTTCAGGCAGCCCAACATCAACCGACAGGGCAGTCAGCCTGAAAGCCCTGGACGGAGGTGGCCGCCCGTTCCACTTCGCTGGAAAGCAAAATGGGCGTTCTTTATACCACAGCGGCCGGATGCGTTCAACAGAAAAGTTGATCAAAAAAAACAAGGGTTGTTTTGCGGCATGGAATTTGCTATTGTGAATCACATAAAACGTGAGCGCGTTCACCTGTCTACAGGCGGTCCGGCGGCTCATACGGAGAGAGTCCTCTATGGCGCGAATGTTTCGAATCGGCATGATTGGCGGCGGGATCGAATCGGCGACCGGAGAACGGCATCGCCAGGCGATCCGTCTGACCGGCAGGATCGAGTGGACCTGCGGTGCGTTTGGCAGCACACGCCACCGCTCATTCCAGGCCGGCACCGCGTGGCACATGCCCACCGCGCGCGTGTTCGGCACCTATCGCGATCTGTTTCGACGCGTGCCGCGAATGTCAGCAGACGAACGGCTGGACTTTGTCACCGTCATCGCACCCAACTACCTGCACTACCCGGTCGCCATGGCGGCCTTCGATGTGGGCATTCCCGTCTTCTGCTGCGCACCGATGACGACCAACATGGACGAGTCGTTGAATCTGGAGCGGAAACGGAGTGATCGCGGCCTGGCCTATGGCCTCGCCCTGCCTTACACCGCGTTCCCCCTGGTACTCCAGGCCCGCGCCCTCGTCCAGGCTGGCACCCTCGGCACGGTGCGCAAAATCGTGACCGTCTTCCCGCAGGGGTGGCTGGCCACGCGGCTGGAGACCGCAGGCAACAAGCAGGCCGGATGGCGAACCGACCCCCGTCGCGCTGGGCCAAGCTGCTGCATGGCCGATCTGGGCATTCCGTGCGCCAATCTGGCCGAGTTCGTCTCTGGGCAGTCTATCACGGAGGTGTGCGCCGATCTCCGCGCGTTCGTCGCAGGCCGTCCGCTGGACGACGACGGCTCGGTGCTCATCCATTTCGACAAAGGCGCACACGGGGCCATCTTGACCAGCCAGGTCTGCATCGGGCAGGACGCATCGCTCCGCCTACTGGTGTGGGGCGACAAGGGCGGTCTCGACTGGCGGCTCAGCCGGCCGGATGAGCTTCGCTTCACGCCCCTCAACGGCGTGGCGCGGACCCTCTCGGCCGCATCGACCGATCTGTCCAGCGACGCCCGCGCGGCGCTCCGCTTCCCCGCCGACCCCGCAGATCCGTTGGTCGCCCCGCTGGCCGTGCAGTACGATGCGTTCGCCGATCGTGTCGCCAACGCCCCGAACCCCGCCACCCCTCCCTGCCCGACCACCGTCGATGGCATCCGCGCCATGTCCTTCCTCGATGCCGTCCTGCGTAACACGCACCCGGAAAACACCGAGAAGTGGACGCGCCTGGCCTGACGCCTTCGGCGTTCAAGGCCGGTCAGGCGACGGGAGGCGTCTCATCCGCCGGCAGGGCGGCGATGCGGGAGGCGATCTCGTTGGTGATGGCGCTGCGCGCGGCGGCGGCGCCCGCGTGGATGGCGTGGAAGATCGCCTTTTGCGTCGACGATCCGTGCGTGATGATGACCGGGCCGTTGACCCCCAGCAGGGGCGCGCCGCCGTAAATTTCGGGATCCATCCGGTGCTTGAGCGTGCTGAGCGCCCCCTTCAGCAGCAACGCACCCAGCATCCGGATCGGATGCCGCACAAACTCCTTCTTCATCCAGAAGCCGATGGCGTGGGCCACACTCTCCGTGGTCTTGAGCACCACGTTACCGACAAAGCCGTCGCAGACCACCACATCGGTCTTGCCCAAAAATAAATCGTGGCCTTCGACATTGCCGCGGAAATTGACCCCCGTGCGCTGGATCAGGCTAAAAGCCTGCTTCGTCATCTCATTGCCCTTGCCGTGCTCGGAGCCAATGCTCAGCAGTCCGACCACGGGATTGGGCTGCTTCAACACGGCGCTCGAATAGGCACTGCCCATGATCGCAAACTGAGCCAACCAGTCGGGATCGCAGTCCATGTTCGCGCCAGCGTCGATCAGCAACAGCGGTCGGTCGCGGGTCGGCAGCACCGTCGCAATGGCAGGCCGAAACACGCCCTTGATCCGCCCCAGGCAGAACATCGCCGCAGCCGCGACCGCCCCCGAGTTGCCGGCGGAGACGGCAGCATCGGCCACGCCCTCCTTGACCAACTCGATGCAGCGATTGATGGAGGAGTCCTTCTTCTTGCGCACCGCCGTGGCGGGCGCATCGTCCATGCCGATCACTTCCGAGGCATGCACCACACGCAGACGATCACTCTCCACCCCGCCGCACGCCTTCAGCTCGATTCGGATCGCCTGCTCGTCGCCCACCAGGATCACCGCATCAATGTCCTTGAGGTGCTTGACGGCCTGCACGCCTCCACGAACGATTTCGCGAGGTGCGAAATCGCCGCCCATGGCATCGAGAGCGATACGCATGGCGATCAGTCAACCTTGACCGTCAGGACCTGACGGCCGTTATAAAACCCGCACGACGGGCACACGTGGTGCGAGCGGTGCGGCGCGGCGCAATTCGGACAGTCCGCGACCTCGGCGACTTCAGCCTTGAAATGCCCCTTGCGCTGCCGGATGCGCATCTTAGATTTCTTCCGTTTCGGTACCGCCATTGCTTACACTCCGTTTCGATCCATTCACGTGGTTGCGTTTGCCTGCGTCACATCCGGCGCTCCGGCCAGACTGCGCGCCCTCGGTCCGTCCCCGACTTAAGCTGATCACGTCAAGCGCGTTCCAGCGACCGTCCGCATCCTCCGATTTGCATCGGCACGACGCCTCGTTCAGGTTAGTCCCGCACCGCGGACACAATCCGCGGCACCCTTCCTGGCAGACCGGGTATCCAGAAAGAAGCAGTATGATAGCCTCCCGCAGGTCTGCGGTCAAGTCCACGATATCAGTCGTCTCTTCCAGCGGGTAGGAGGCGACAAAAAAAGATTCCTTGATTTGCGTCTCAAACCGCCCGGCACAGCGGCTGCAGA
>JBIJDW010000211.1:0-5772 GCA_044343885.1 Kiritimatiellia bacterium | reverse complement strand
CGCACGCCAAGCCCATCCTTGACCAAGCGCGCCGGATACTCCGTGTCAGCGGACAAGAACAGATCGTAAGGTGCCTTGTTGGCGACTTGCGCATAGAGACTGCCGGACGCGCCATACACCGGAGTGATCCGTATCCCCGGCTCCTTGCCCTGAAACTGGTGCACCAATTCCGCCATTGCATGCGTCATACTGGCCGCCGCCGCGACGCGCACCTCCCGCACCGGCGTCGCCGCTGCGGAGTCCGCCGCATTCGCGAAACGCAAGGACACTACACATAGCCCCATCACAACCATCCCACGTACACGATTGCGCATAACCCGACCCCTCTCTTCCCGTTTAGAAACAACCCAACTGACAACGCCGCAGTTTAATGCCGGCTGCATCGCAGAGCTTTCCCACCCGCGCTGGCTCAACCCCGAACCGTTCCGCCAGCTCCAACGCCTGCGCGCAAGTCAACCGCCGTTCTCCACCGCGCATGACCTTGACGGCATCCTCCACAGCTTGCTTCAACTCCACAGTACCACTGCACGCACATCCTTGACGTCCGCCGCACCGTTTGTTCTGTTTGCCTTTCACGAATCGCTCCTTTTCATCCATTACCGCACGGCCATTTGCTACGCCCGCACATCCAGACAAGCCGCTCCGACCTGACGCACCGCGCCAATCACGGCGGCTGCCGCGCACCGCGCGTGTTGCAAAGCCGCGCACACAGACGCCACCTGCGCGGGTGCCACGGCCATCAGTATCCCCCCCGAGGTTTGCGGATCAGCCAATGCCATCTTGAGATTCGGATCCAGATCGGGGGCGAAAAGGGTATACGGTGCCACATGGTCAAGATTACTAAACACACTGCCAGGAATACAACCTTCATCCAGCAGACCATGCACGCCCGGAAGCAACGGAACGTCTGAAGCGCGGATCTCCAAAGTCACCCCGCTGCCGCGCGCCATGCCCAACGCATGTCCCAGCAAACCGAAGCCGGTGATATCGGTGGCGCAGCGCACGCCGTGAGCCTGCATAATCGCGGAGGCCGCCCGATTCAGTTGCTGCATGCTCTCCAAGGCGCCCGCATAGTCAGCCGCCGACGCCACACCCATGCGTTGCCCGGCCACCAGCACACCGACTCCGATCGGCTTCGTGAGGAGCAACACCTCACCGGGGGTCGCGCGATCATTGCGGATGATCCGGTCGGGATGCACCAAGCCGGAAACCGCCAACCCGTACTTGGGCGGATCATCTTCGATGGTGTGCCCCCCGACAATCACACCACCGGCTTCCTCCACCTTCTCCTGCCCACCCAAAAGAATCTCGCGCAACACCTCTAGCGGGATCTTGCGCGACGGAAACATCGCCAGGTTCAGGGCGGTCAAGACCTCGCCGCCCATGGCATACACATCGCTCAACGCATTGGCAGCGGCAATACGCCCAAACGTGCGGGGATCGCTGCAGATCGGCGGAAAGAAATCCGTGGTCTGGATCAGCGCCAGATCATCGGTCAGGCGGTAGACGCCGGCATCATCGTGCGTCGTGATGCCCACCAACAGACGAGGGTCAGTCGGCTTCGGCAAATCACGAAGCGCCTTGGCCAAGGTGCCCGGCGCAAGTTTGGCGGAGCAACCGCCGTATTCCACGGTGGTCAGCAGATCAAACGCCATCCGACTCCTCCCTTTCATGCAATGCGCACCGCACCCCGTTACGCTCCAACACGCCATGAATCTCACGGCCTGTCGCACCCTCAACCACAATCGCCGTCCCGCAATCCGATGTCAGGCGCCGCGGCGCCGGCACAAGACGATGCGGCACCGCATGCTGCTTCAGCCAGCGCTCCGCCTTCAACAACACGGTCGTCGTCTCGAACGTCAAGATGCTAGTCCTCATGACAACGCCCCAGCTCCGCCACCGCATCAACAGCGGCATCCATCTCCGCAAGTGTATTCCCGTATCCCATGCTCATCCGGATGGTTCCCGCAGGCGCCGTTCCCAGCGCCCGATGCGCCCCGGGCGCACAGTGCAACCCGACCCGGGTGAGTATCCCGAAATCCCGATCCAGTCGCAGCGCCACACGATCAGGCGCCATGCCGCAGACCGTGAAGGAAACTACCGGCAATTCGCCCGCGAATACCCGCACCCCGGGAATCGCCCGCAGCCCATCCACCAACCGGGTTCGCAACGCGGCCAACTGCCGCCCGATCTCAGGCATCGACACCTGCCCGACCCATGCCATGCCGGCTCTGAGCCCCGCGATACCCGGCACGTTCAGCGTGCCGGCCTCCAGCCGGTCTGGCATACACCCGGGATGGTTCTCGGACTCCGAAAAGCTTCCCGTTCCACCGCACATGAGCGGCCGCGGCAAGTCCGCGGTATTCACGCACAACGCACCCGTCCCCTGTGGCCCGTACAAACCCTTGTGCCCGGAGAAAGCCAGCAAGTCGATTGCGTCGTCCTGCATGTGGATCGGCACGCATCCGGCTGTCTGCGCGGCGTCCACCAGGAAGAGCACGCCGTGCGCCCGGCAAATCGCACCCATGGCGCGTATCGGCTGCAGGCGGCCATTGACGTTCGACCCATGCGTCGCCACCACCAGGCGGGTCGTCTTGCGGATAAGCCCCGCAAGCAATTCCACAGCCGGAACGCCATCGCCGTCACACGGCAGGCGGTCTAGCGCGATACCGCCGACAGCATGCAACGGGCGCATCACCGAGTTATGCTCCAGTGCCGTGGTAATCACATGATCGCCCGGCTTGAGCACCCCCTGAATCGCCAGGTTGAGGGCATGCGTCCCGTTCGACGTGAACACGACATTCGCGGGGTCCCCCACGCCAAACCAGGCCGCCACCGCCTCCCGCGCCTCATAGACCACACGCGCGGCATCCAGCGACATCCGGTGCGCCGACCGCCCCGGATTGGCGCCCGCCTCCTCCATGACGCGCCGCATCGCCTCCAGCACCGCTGGCGGCTTGGGCCAGGACGTGGCCGCATGGTCCAGATATATTGGGCGTGAAGACAAGGCTTTCACTCACTTTCTAGACAGGACAATACGCCAATCCCCGTTGGTCTCAGCGACGGAATCCACTCGCCAACCGCGGCTTTCGGCCGTCCGGCAGACATTCTCCCGCGCCGTCGCATTGTCCACAAGGATCTCGAAGGCATCACAGCCGGGTGCCTTCATCTGGCGCGCCATCATCATCAGCGGCTGCGGGCAAAGGCATCCGCGTGCATCAACCTGCGTCATTTCAACCTCCCTTGGTTCCTTCACGCTTTCGCGCGCATCCCGAATCCCAGCACAACACAGAACACCAACCCCGCAACCACGGCCATCTGACCTGCCACGGGAACGCCCTGTGGCGACCCGGCCAGACCAAAATTGTGGGCAAAGGCGGTGCCAACCAACATCCCTAATAACAGTGACGCGGCGTCCGTATCGCCTTCACCCGCCAAGACGCATTGACGTCCGGGACATCCCCCAGCCATCGTAAAAGCCAGTCCGGCAAGCATCATTCCGAGAAAGTTCCACAGCGACATCGTATGCGCGATCGGCTGTCCCGCCATCCCCGGCACAAACCGACTCAACGCCAGATTCAACACAAACGCCGTCAGCACCAGGGACACCGCCCCTAAAAGGAGATGCGGCTGCCGGAAAAGGATCATGTCCCGGAACCCGCCAATGGTGCAAAACCGGCTACGCTGCAATAACATCCCCACCACCACACCCGCAGCCAGCGACAGCCACAAGGAGGCATGCATCGAACCCGGCCCCTTCAGGCTATAGAACAGAAACCCGCTCTTGCCCTGTCCGCTGACCGGTGGATGGGTCAACAGCAGAACCACAGCACCAACGGTGAGAACCGGCAACAGGAACCCGGCCACATTATACGTCGGCTTGGAAGGCCCGGGCTCAAAACCACCCGCGAAGAATTTTGCGGCCACAAAGATTCCAGTCACAAGCCCGGCCAAGCCGATCACGGCATTCACATCGCCACCGGCAATGCGCAGCAGCGCCCGCCACGGACATCCCAGAAACACCAGGGATCCGATTACCGCCCACGCCCCGAGCAAGAACCGGACAAAGGACGCGGACCCTGCGCGCGCCTTGAACTCGCGCGCCCCCAACGCCATGAGCATGGCCCCCAGGATGATACCGAGGATTTCCGGTCGCAGGTACTGGACCAGTTCCGCGCGATGCAAACCCAGCGCCCCCGAACTATCGCGCGTGAAACAGGCCATGCAAAGCCCCATGTTCGGTGGATTTCCGAAGCACTGAAGCAGCACCGCAATCCCGCCAATCAGAACACCGCTCGCCACAATTCCCGCTCGTGTCGCCAACACATTCTTCAGTCGCATGCCTGCTTCTCCTCTTCTTGTCACGCGCCCGGCTTCGCCAGGCACTCCCACCCTTTTGGGGTGATATACCGCACATCCTCGTTGCGGCGCGTTACCCCTTCATCGTCAAAATGACCCATCAACAATAGACACAGCTTCCGATTTCCCTGAATCAGGTCCCGGAAGTCGGCCACCGTGATCCCCTCGGGGCGCTCCTTGAGCGCGGTAAGCAGCGCCTGCCGCGCCTGGTCCACCACCGCCCGGTCCACGTAGTTGTCGGCAATAAAGCAGACATCGCCCCGGCCCACCAGATAGCGCAGGATTCGCCGCAATTCGGGCTCGCCGATCCGCAGGCTGAATGCCAGTTCGAGCATCTCAGACATCAAGGGTGTCTTCATCCCGCAGGTCCGGATATAGGCCAGCACCCGTTCAATCTGCCGTTGCAACTCCGGCCCGATATGGACATTGTGCTCCACCGCCGCCCAGGATACCCCAACCGGCTTGACCCGCCCCTCGCGATTCAACTGCCCCAGCGCAAATTCCAACTCGGCTTCCGCGGCCGAATGACCAACCTGTCCCGTAGCCCCCAGCAAGGCCGCCAACGTCGGACCGCACGGATCCAGCGGATTCCGCTTGTGCCACGCCTGAACCCTCCTCACAATGGTCTCGCGAATACGTTCCAAACTCTGCTCCGAGTCCAGAAACACATCATCGCCGCGCGTAAAACAAACAATCCCCTCCGCGGCATCGCCAGCCGCCTCGACCACCGCTGGGGCCGGCGTGTTGAGCATCTCGCTCAACACGTGCGCGCTGACGGCGCCCCGGACCTTGGCGACTTCCGCCGCCACCAACGCGGACAAGCGTCCTTCGGCCAGCATGGCGAGATGCCGCTTCAGTTTCTCAGGACGACGACGGTGATGCAGCGGAAATGCGTCAATCACGACGCCTCCGCCCAGCGTCAGATCGCTTGATGTGCTACGGATGACAAAACGATCACCACGTTGAACCAGGCAAGGGCGGGGCAGATGGATCTGGACAATAACTGCCTCGCCGCCCGAAGCCTGATCGTGATCGAGCAGATGAAGGCGCGCTTGCGCCTCATAGGTGCCCAGCAGGAAAGTTGCATGCGTCCACAACGCGAACGCACGGGCATGCCCGAAGAGCGTCAAACGGGCGTCCAGCATCAGTGTGCTACGTAACGGTCGGCCAGCCAGCAACATGCCGCGTTCAAACCGATCGTACGACATACCCACCAGATTCAACGCCGCGCGATCGCCGGCACAAACTTCGGTCGTTTCGCGCCCGAAACGCTCCATGCGCCTGACACGCAACTCCATCTCCGGCGGCAAGAGATAGACCGCAGCATCCACCTGCATCCGTCCGCTCAACACCGACCCGGTCACGATCGTTCCTACACCGGGCGCCGAGAAGATCCGATCAATGAACATACGG
>JBIJDW010000210.1:0-5775 GCA_044343885.1 Kiritimatiellia bacterium | reverse complement strand
GGGCGACCGGGAGACGATCCTGTCCCACGGCTTCGACGGCTATATCTCCAAGCCGCTGGACGCGGCGCTTTTAAAGAAGCTTCTTTCTGAAACGCTCGATTGCGAGGTCGCCCATGGATAACCGCCGGATTAAAATACTGGCTATTGACGATCAAGCCGACAATCTAACGACGTTGAGGGCGGTCATGCAGGACGCCCTGCCCGCATGTACGCTGGTGACGGCTTTAAACGGATCCCATGGCCTCGAACTGGCCCTGGCCGAAGACCCGGACGTCATTCTGCTCGATATCGTCATGCCGGTCATGGACGGTTACGAGTTCTGCCGCCGGTTGAAGGCCGACGAACGGGTGCGTGCGATACCCGTCGTCTTCCTGACCGCGCTGCGAACCGACCGCGCCAGCCGCATCCAGGCGCTGGAGAGCGGCGCCGATGGCTTTCTATCCAAACCGCTGGATGAGCAGGAACTGGTCGCCGAGGTCCGGGCCATGGCCAAGATAAAGGCCGCCAGCCTCCTGCTTCTGGATGAAAAGGCGCGACTGGCCGCGCTGGTTGTGGAACGCACCCGCACGCTCCAAGAGAGCCAGCTTGCCCTGCTGAAGACGCTGAAAGACTTACGGGCGGAAAACGAAGCGCGCAAACAGGCGGAGACCGTGCTGAAAGACAACGAGCGGCTGCTCCAAGAGTCGCAGAGTATCGCCAGCCTGGGCAACTATGTACTGGATATAGGCACCGGTTTGTGGACGAGTTCGGCCGTGATGGACCAGGTGTTTGGAATTGATCGGAACTACGAGCACACCGTTGCGGGATGGGCGGCCCTGATACATCCCGATGATCGCGCCATGATGATGGATTACTTCGCAAAGGAAGTGTTGGTCAACGGCCACCCATTCGACCGGACCTATCGCATCATCCGGCTGGACGATCAGTCTGAGCGCTGGGTGCATGGTCTGGGGAGACTGGAGTTTGACGCGTATGGAAAACCCCGGCGAATGCTCGGCACGATCCAGGACATCACCACGCACAAGCGGGATGCGGAGGCCCAGGCCCGGTTGGCGATGGCGGTCGAGCAGGCGGCCGAGACGATTGTTATTACGGATCCAGACGGCACGATTGTCTATGTGAATCCCGCCTTCGAAAAGATTACCGGCTACTCCCGCGCGGAGGCTGTCGGTCGGAACCCGCGCATCCTCAAGAGCGGCGAGCACGATGCGGAGTTCTACCGCCAGATGTGGGCCACGCTGACCGCCGGTCGTGTGTGGGGCGGCCACATCATCAACAGGCGCAAAGACGGCATGCTTTACGAAGAGGAAGCCTCCCTTTCGCCCGTGTATGACGATGCGGGCAAGCTCGTCAACTATGTCGCCGCCAAGCGCGATGTCACCAACGAGGCCGCACTTGAAAATCAACTGCGCCAGGCCCAGAAGATGGAGGCGATCGGCCATCTGGCGGGCGGCGTGGCGCACGATTTCAACAACATGCTCCAGAGCGTCATGGGCTTTGCCGAGCTGGCCCGCGGACGCGTGCTTCCGGATCACCCAATCTGCGAAGACCTTGACGAGATTCTGCGCAGTGCGGGGCGCGCAGCGGATCTGACCAAGCAATTGCTGACCTTCGCCCGCAAGCAGGCCGTCGTGCCACGGGTGCTGGACCTCAACGACGCGATCTCCACCTCGCTCAAAATGCTGCGTCACCTAATTGGCGAAGATATCAGCCTAGTCTTTCAGCCAGGCGTCGCCCTGTGGCCGGTCAAGATGGATCCCTGCCAGATCGACCAATTGCTCGCCAACCTCTGCGTCAATGCCCGCGATGCCATCACCGGCACCGGCACGATCAGCATTGAGACGGTCAACCAGTCGATTGATGAAGCCCATGGCTTCAGTCAGTCAAGTGCCAGTCCAGGAGACTACGTTCTCTGCAGGGTCAGCGACGACGGCTGCGGCATGACGAAGGATATTCAGGCTCATATCTTCGAGCCGTTCTTCACCACCAAGGGCGTGGGCGAAGGCACGGGCTTGGGGCTGGCCACCGTTTACGGAATCGTCAAGCAGAACCGGGGGTTTATCAACGTCTACAGCGATCGGGACAAGGGAACGACATTTAGCATCTGGCTGCCTCGGTTCGGGGTCGATGCTGCCACAGCGAGCACATCCCCTGCCCCGGCGAGGCAGGGTGGCACCGAAACGATTCTTCTGGTGGATGACGAAATGGGCGTGCGAATCATCGTCGCGCGACTGCTCAAGCATTTCGGCTACACCGTGCTGACGGCCGAAGGCCCGGAGGTTGCGCTCAGCATGGCGGCCGAGCATGCCGGCCCCATTCATCTGCTGCTCACCGACGTGGCCATGCCCGGCATGAACGGCCGGGACCTAGCCGTGAAACTTGCCAAAACACGGCCCGCCACGAAGGCGCTCTTTATGTCCGGCTACGCCGCCACCTCCATCACCCAGAGCGACATTTTCTCCGCAGTCGTCGCGTTCCTCGCCAAACCGTTCACACCCGATGAACTGGCCCACAAAATACGCGACGTGCTTGATTCCCAACCAGCAGACAAGGCGGGACTCGTTGCGTCACTATGAGAGTTTGAGTGATTTTTGCGCCCGTAGCTCAATTGGACAGAGCTCCTGACTTCGGATCAGGAGGTTGCAGGTTCAAATCCTGCCGGGCGCGCCACTTAAAAACCCCTGTTTTATTAGTCTTTTTGCCACTTTCTGACCTTTTACCCCCTGTTTTTCGCCTCTCCTCCTGGTCCCCGAAAACCCCTGTTTTACACCTTATTTTGGGTATTTTTGGACACACTTTGGACACACCCCCCCCTGCGGCATGTTCGGGGTTCGGTCAATCTGGAGCACGGAATGATTAAAACCGGTATCCGCTCACCGGTCAAGCCGCCCGTAAGGAGTGGTTTTGCCATCGCCAAGCTGCCGGATGTGAACGGCCCGTTCTGAAGGACACTCTATCACGCCCGGAAGAACGGGTTGGGGCTGGGTAGGCATAGATTCCCTGAGATGTCGGTCCCTTGGCCCCCCTTGGTTTCGGATGGTTCTTTTATGAGTGATTCTGTTTTGCCGCGAGTCGGGCAAAGAGGGGTGTCACATAGAGGGCCAGGTCGAGTACGGTGTCTGCAAGGTTTGCCGGTCCGGTGGTTTCGCTCACACGTTGGATCAGCGCCGCCCACTGTTTGGCCCGGTCTGGATTTTTGGAGAAGGCCGGGCTCAGTCCCGGTGGCAGCTCTCGGGGTATGGCCGTTCCGCGATGGTTGAACGTTGAGCGGATGGCCTGCGTCAGGGACGTTTCGTCGATGCCCGACCGGGACAGCATCCACAGGTCCAAATAGTCTTTCAGCCGGCTGTTCGCCAAGCCTCGCGCGACGATAGTCTGTAGTTTTTCGGCGAAGGCGGTCTCCTTGGGGTATACGCGCATCCGCGGGGCGGGCGAGTCGAGAAGGGCCGGGAACTCAGCCATTGCCGCCGGGGGCACGACGAGGTCGCCGAAGCCGATGTCAATCTGCAAATCGATCCGTGCGTTCTGCAGCATTGCCCGCAGGCGGATGCGCACGCCCTCGTAATCCTGCTCCTCTTTGATGCGTTCGGTCCTGACGGAGTCCGGCAGGAAGACCAGTCCGTCCTCTTGCGACCGGTCCTCTTGGCAGAGGGTGCGGAACAGGGTCTCCAGTTCGGAAGGATCGGGAGAGCCGTAGCCGAGAAGGTCGATGTCACGGGTGGGACGGTAATTGTGCCCGTTCCATACGAGGAAGAGGCTCGCGCCTTTGAGCAGAAAACGGTCGGCGGCGTCCGACTGGCTAAGCCGGTACAGGAGGCGCTCGGCGCCGTAACGGAGCATGATGTATTCGTAACTTTCGCCGCCGTCACGTGAGTGTTGAAGCAGTCGGGCGGCCACAGAATGGGGGATGTTCCGGTCTTTCACGCTCCGGCCTCCATTTCCATGTACGGCAGAATCACGCGTTCCACGCGGAGGTCGCGCGCCATCTGGAGAATCTGGTCACGCGTGACTTTGCGGCTGCGCAGCGTCTCGCGCAGGGCTTCCATGGCCACATCGAGCCCGATCTTGTTGCGCATCCGGAAGCAGTCGGCCACGGTGCGTGCGAGGCCATAGACACGGATCGGCACGCCCTCCACCTGATGGGTTTCGATGCCGAGGCTGAACGCCTTGCCAGAGAAACGAAGGACGTGCAGGCGCAGGTTGCCGGCACGCGGTGCCCAGGCGGTGCCTTCGAGTGCGATCCAGACTTCGTGGGGCTGCTGGGTGGTGACGCCGTGGAAGGCGAGGGCGGAAAGCAGGCACACGACGGCACCGGGTGTCCGCACGGCGATTTCCCGCAGGCTCCAGTGGTCGCCCGGCGGCTGGCCGGCCCGTGTGTAGACGCCACGTGACAGGCGCTGGAGGCTGCCGTCAAGCAGGGCGCGGCGGAGCCGGGTGCGTCCGATTCCGGCCCGCACGAAATCACGCGAACGCGCCATGCTGCGTTTGGCAAAGATGGCGTCGATGGAGGCACGTCGTTTCATAAAACCAAAACCTTTAAATAAGTTAGCAACATTATAGGATTTGATTTCAATACGTCAAGCGCGATGAATTCACTGAACGGTTGGGATGTCGGTAGTACGGCGTGCAGAGCAGCGATAGTAGACACAGATTCCCCAAGATTCTCTAAACAATGAAGGGGTGATTGACGCGGATGAACGGCCCGTTCTGAAGGGCGCTCAATTAAGCCCGGAAGAACGGGTCGTGGCTGAAGGGACCTGCTAATGGTTCTGGACGTGCGGAAGATGCGGTGGCGGGGCGGCCTGCCATGACGCATGAAGGGAGGCCCAGTGTGCCGAATGGGCGCCCAGGCGGGCGATTTGACGGGGATGGGCAAGGGGGATGAGGGTGATCGTGCGGTCTGGAAGGCAGAGGGTATGCGCCTGGCCATAGTGGCTGATGTCGGCTCCATAGCTGGAAAGGCGTGGTTTCGAACCCAGGTGGCGCGCAAACCAGAAGAGAGGTAGATCGCCCAAGGTGATGAGCACTTGCGCTTCCGACGTGTTCAGTTCGGTCATAATCTCGGAACGGCGGGCCTCATCCGCGAGACATTCGGGCACCCTTGGCCAGTTGGGCACAGGCAGCCCTTCACGTTTTAGAGCCGCCTCTTGGCCCGGATTCATGCAACTGTGGGGAACGAGATCACAGAGCCACGCATCTTTTCTGGTGAGACCGAGCGGTTCGAGAATATGCTCGTCGAGCGCCCGGCCGGAGGGACCATTGAGGTTCTGGCCGGCGGATTTGAGGGTGCCGATGGTGTTCGGCGGGGTAATAGTGGCGATGAGCTGCTCACTCCCCTCCCCTGTCCAGAAAATCTTGCCTCATTTCACTGGAACACGGTCGAGATGCAGTGTAGCGCGACAGGATGTGACGTGTAAACATGAGATTGAACAGGATGGAATCGGCTTGGCGACCTCGATGCCATGAAAGGGCGCATTTGACCTCGGAGGAGATCAGGAATCATTGCGGTTGCTTGCCGAACATCTGCTGGCGACTATCGGAACGAGGGCGCTGATGCTGGCTCAGGGCGGCGTGTAACGGAAGTATCTTGTTTGCATTGCAATAGTTTAGACACAGATTCACTGTCCCCGGAATTGTCTGTCCCCGAGATCTCCTCTGAAAAAATATCTATTTTCTTCCACTAGCATCCCACAGGCTCATTTTCACGGGCATGGCGCGTCGTAACCCCTTGCAATAGAGGGGCCGGATTTGCGTTTGAAGTGGATTTTCGAAATG
>JBIJDW010000209.1:0-5779 GCA_044343885.1 Kiritimatiellia bacterium | reverse complement strand
GGAGCACGGTGTTCCAGCGGGCCAGCGCGTCAAAGGCCTCGGCCAGGCCGTCATGCGGCTCGATCTGGGTGGTCAGCGGATTCTGCTGCAGGCCGAACGTCCCTTCGAGGACGCGCGCGGCGAGGGCGGGCCAGTCGACGCTGGGATAGGCGGAGCAATGGGCGTTGTAATTGCCGACGGCGCCGTTCATCTTGGCAGGAAAGGTCAGCGCGGCAAGCTGGGCGGACTGCCGGCGCAGGCGCTGGACGAAGACCGCCAGCTCCTTGCCGAGCGTCGTGGGCGAGGCGGGCTGGCCGTGGGTGCGCGCCAGCATGGCGGCACCGCGCGTGGTGGCGGCGAGATCGGCAAGCGCGGCGATGACGCCGTTCTGGGCGGTGCGCAGCACAGCGAGGCCGTCACGCAGCATCAGGGCGTGGGCGACGTTGTTGATATCCTCCGAGGTGCAGGCAAAGTGGACCCACTCGGAGAGACCGGCCAGTGAAGACGCGGCGAGCTTCTCCTTGATGAAATACTCGATCGCCTTGACGTCGTGGTTGGTTGTGGACTCGATGGCCTTGACGCGCGCGGCATCGTTCAGCGAAAACGCATCGGCGATGGCGTTCAGGTCGGCGGTTTCGGCCGGCGTCAGCGCGCGGGCTTCGGGGATGCCCGGCTCGGCGCACAGGGCCTGAAGCCAGGCGATCTCGACGCGCACGCGGCGGGCGATCAGGCCGAACTCCGAGAAAATCGGCCGCAGCGCGTCGGTCTTGGCGGCATAGCGGCCGTCAAGCGGGCTGATGGCGGTCAGCGGGTCAAGCATGGCGGACATGGGGCATCTCCAATCTGAGCCGGGGGGCCAGCGGATCCCCATGTGCGTCAAGACCCGTTCAAACCCTCCCGTAAAACAACGGGCTTAGTAAAGCAGATTTCGGCGAGCTTGTCCACCCCGCGCACGCCCAGCCAGCAATTCTCCATATGAGGGGATTGGGTCATCGGGGTCGGAGTCGGTATCGGAATCGGGGTCGAATTTCCATTGGTTTTATCGATACCGATACCGATACCGACCCCGACGCCGATGGTCCCATCTCCAAAAACAGAATTGCTGTGCTCAAGAATCCCAAGAATTCCAGTTGCCTCTGAAACACGGTGTATGGCATAATACCCAAATGGATGCATTGTGCAAAGATCCCATCCCTGAGCGAAAGGGAGGCGATTAATATGAAGCGTGGCACCTGGCGCGGATTCACCCTAGTCGAAATGCTGGTGGTGATTGCCATCATTGGGATTCTTGCTACCATCGTCCTGAGCTCGGTCAAGCAAGCGCGCGAGGCCGGCTATACGGCGCAATGCAAGGCCAATCTCCGAAATTTGGCTAACGGAATCCAGATCTTGGCCGCGGAAGGGGGCGGCATTCGCCTGGCTTACGGAGGCGAGAGCACGAACCTGCTGACCGAGCTACCCTACAGCGAGTTCAAAGGCTGGGTGAACTGGGTTCCGACAGCCGATGGCGGGACGGGCTCACGGCCGACCTGGCCGACCAACGTCAGTCAATCCGCAAAAATGGAGCAGCCGTCTTGGTATGGCGCCAAAGGGCTGCGCGGCATCAAGGACGGCACGCTGTGGGCGGATGGCGGGGTGACTGATCGGTCGGCCTACATCTGTCCCCGCTTTAAGCGCAAGGCGGTGTGTGGCCAGACCGACGCCGTCCGCAGCTATACGATGAACAAGCGGGTCGGCGGAGCCGGTCTGCAGAGCGTCAACATGATCCGGACGATGCTGTTCGCCGAGATCCCGGTGCCCGCCAGTAGCGTCTGGACGACACCGTGGGTTCCCAACGGCGGGGACGCCTGTCTGGACGCGGCAACCGAGACCATCGGTTTTCTTCACCGGTATGCCGGCGTAGCATGCGGCCATGTCGTGTTTGTTGGCGGGAACGTGGAGGTCGCGCGCATGTCGGGGACGACGAACCCGACTCTGGGGTTGGCGACGGGAGCACTGTGACACGCCGGATGGCACCGGGGACTATTCATTAAACGGGCAGGGATGCGCGTGACGCATTCCGGGAAAAAGGATCAAGCATGGCAACGGTCAACAAGAAACACATGACGACAAGTGGCAAAGCGGCTCCCAAAAAGGCCGCCAAGCCGGTTCCGGCGGTTCAGCGCCCGCCAGTCAAAAAAGTCGTCGGCAAGACGAAAACGAGTCCGAAGCCCGCCGCGCCGGCGGCGGTTGCCGCCAAGAACCACCCCCAGCACGCAAAAGGCGCCCCCGCGAAAGCCGTGAAGCCCGCGCCGACGACAGCTGCCGCGGGGCATCACGCGAAAGTCTCGACCGCAAAAGCCGCAAAGCCCGTAAAGCCAGCGCCGGAGGGCAAGCCGCTGGCCCTGGAGCGCAAGGCAGCCGGTTTGCAAGGCACCGAGGCCGTTGCGACGGACGTGTTGGAGGAAGGGATCGCCGATGTCACCGATGAGCACGATCTCGTGGCGATCGCCAGCATCGGCGATGACTTTGATGCCGGAGAGGGGGATGGGGGCGGACTGGATCACGACCATGGGCACGGGCACGGAAACGGGCACGGAAACGAACATGAGCATGAGCATGAGCATGATGACGGTTTCGTGACTGAGGGCGAAGAGTTTTCCGGCCACAATCACATTGAATTCGATGTGGTTGAGAATGAGATCGTGATGGATCCGGACCGGGCCGCGCTGCGCGCCAAGCGTGAAGACCGCAACGAGCGGATCAAGACGCTGATCAAGCGCGCCGAGGCGCAGGGCTATCTCACCTTCGAGGACGTGAACGAATTGTTGCCGGAATCGGTGATCAAAGACACCGACATCGAGTCGTATCTGGCCATTCTGCGGGGGATGGAGATCGATATCATCGATGCAGCCGAGGTTGAAAAATTCCGAAGCGAACATGATCTGGAGGCGCAGCGCACCCGGGGAAGCCGTCTCGATTTCTTCGACGATCCGATCCGGATGTATCTGCATCAGATGGGGCAGGTGCCGCTGCTGACGCGCGAGCAGGAGGTCGACATCTGCAAGCGGATCGAGTTCTCGGAAGTGGCGATCCGGGAGATGTTCAACGAATTTGCCTTTACGGCGAGACTTTATTTGGAGTTGATCGACCGGCTTGAGAATGGCACGGAGCGGTTTGACCGCGTGGTGACCGACAAGTTCGCGGACAGCCGTGATGCCTACATGGAGGGCATTCACAAGCTGAAAAAGGCGCTCCATTTGGTCAAAGGCAAGATCATCCAGGCGCACAAGAGTGTCGAAGAAGCCGGAAATTCCGCAGTCAAGAGCAAACAAGCCACCAAGGCACTGGAAAAGGCCCGGCAGTCATTACAGAAGGTTTTTATTGATCTCAGCTTCAAGCAAAAGATCGTCGAGAGCCTGTGTGTCGAGGCCGATGATAAGATATTCAAGCCTTACCGGGCGCTGTTGAATGAGCAGCAGAAGCTCAATAAGCAGCGGGTAACGAAGAAACGCGACGTCGCCCTGGCCGATGGCGCGGCGCGGATGCGGGTGATGGAACAGGAGTTCGGCATGGCACCCGACGTGTTCATGCCGCGCTTCGAGCACCTTCGCGATGCGATGCGCCTGGGACAGAAGGCGCGCACCGAAATGGTGGAGGCCAACCTGCGTTTGGTCATCAGCATTGTGAAGAAGTACATGAACCGCGGACTCTCCTTTCTGGATCTGATCCAAGAGGGAAATACCGGGTTGATGAAGGCCGTGGAGAAGTTCGAATACCGCCGCGGCTACAAGTTCAGCACGTACGCCACGTGGTGGATCCGGCAGGCGGCCACGCGGGCGATCGCGGACCAGGCGCGAACGATTCGCATCCCGGTCCACATGATCGAGACGATCAACAAGCTGTTGCGCGTGCAGAAGAAGCTCGTGCAGGAGCTGGGGCGCGAGCCCACACCGGAAGAAGCCGCCGAAGAAATGGCGATCCCCGTTGATCGCGTGCGCGCGGTCTACCGCATGGCCCAGCAGCCCATCTCGCTGCAAAGCCCTGTGGGTGACGGCGACGACGCCCACTTCGGCGATTTCATCGAAGACAAGTCGGCGGAAAATCCATCGGAGATGACCGCCTACAGCATGCTGAAGGAACGCCTTCAGGAGGTGCTTACCACGCTGTCCGACCGCGAAAAGCAGGTTTTGGATTTTCGTTTCGGATTGACCGACGGCTATTCTCGGACATTGGAAGAGGTGGGCAAGCAATTCAACGTGACGCGCGAGCGCATCCGGCAGATCGAGGCCAAGGCATTGCGTAAGCTGCGTCATCCCACACGGTTGCGTAAACTGGAAGGTTTTCTGGAGACGCGCTGACGCGGAGATGGCGGACCGGCCTGTTGCCGACCCGCCCAGCAGGCCGTGCTCTTGTTTATGAGCGGCTTGCGTTGCAGTGCGCGCTTCCGGTTGAAGCATCCGGAGTTTATTAACAGAAGCAGGGGCGAAAAGGCCCGTTGAGGAGGTTGGTTGTGCAAGACGATGTGCAAGTATGTGTGGTCCCCGTTTGCGATGTTTCGAGTTTTCTGCAAAAGCCCATGGTTAAAGAGATCGGATTATCGTTATTAGCGATCATCCTGCTGGCCGTGCTGATCCGTAGCTTCATCGTGCGCGGCAAGAGACGCGGCGGGGGACGGGGGCGTAGCGGCCGCACGGGCTGCGGAGACGGAACCTGCGTGGAAATCTATGTCGGCAATCTGAGCTATGACATGACCGAGGCTCAGTTGCGTCAAGCCTTCGAGAAGTACGGTGCCGTCAAATCGGCGCGTATCATCGAAAATCGCTACAACAAGAAGTCCAAGGGGTTCGGTTTTGTCGAAATGCCCGTGCGGTCCGCGGCCGAATCTGCGGTCAAGGCGCTGCATGACAAGGATGTCATGGGACGCAAAATGCGGGTCAACGAGGCCAAGAACAAGACGCGCGATTGATCCGGTGGGAGCACGGAGCTGGCGCGACCATGGGACTATGGCAAGACATGCCGGCAGTCGAGGCCGAAATCACGGCGCTCGATTTCGAGACCACCGGTTCCGTTCCGGGCTGGCCGGTCGAACCCTGGCAACTCGGTCTGGTCAGGTTGCGCGGCGGTCGGGTGATTGCCGAAAGCCGCGTGAGCCTGTTGCTTCGAATTGATGCGGGCAGGCCGTTCAACCCGCACGCGCCCGGACGCCATGCGCACCTGCGCGATGCGTTGGCGTGCGCGCCCGCACTGGCCGAACACTGGCGCGGATTGGTTGAGACGTGGCTGGGAGGACGGCCGCTGGCGGCGCACAATGTCGGCACCGAACGGACCGTCCTGCGTCGCGCCGCGCCGCTGCATCCGCTGGGACCCTGGATCGACACGCTGGCGCTGACCCGGCTGGCCTATCCAGGTCTGCCCGACCACGGGCTGGAAGCCGTGATCGGAAACTTGGGATTGGAGGGTCGCCTGCGCGCGGTTTCCCCTCAGGGCGAGGCGCACGATGCCGGTTACGACGCCTGCGCCTGCGCCGTTCTGCTCGAGCACCTGCTGGCGCTTCCGCGCTGGGAACGGGTCACACTCGGCGCATTGACCGTAACTGCCCGACGCTAGGCGGCTCGATAACCTCGATAAACACAAATAAAGCACTTTTCCGCATCTTTGCGATTGCCAATTGCAAAAAGGGTGGTATCATAGACGGCGTTCACAACTGATTGAGTTTTTAAAGAGAAAGCAGAGCGATGAGCCAGCATACCAGTCTCAGAGGTTCCGGGAAGATCACCGTCAAGCGCAACGTTCTCAAGCGTTTCGAGCGCGTCAACGT
>JBIJDW010000208.1:0-5817 GCA_044343885.1 Kiritimatiellia bacterium | reverse complement strand
TTGGTGGCCACACCCGCATTCGTGTAACTGTGGATGCCGTACACAATCTGCGTCGCGGTCCCCGTAAAGTTCGTCCACATGGTTCGATCGCCGCCCGTGGCCAGGTAGGCAGGCCAGGCGCCCTGCGCCGTTCCCGCCATCATTCCCGCGACCAGCGCCACGCCAGCCGCCACCGACAACCGATTTCCGACGTGTCCGCCATAGCTTTCCAAGCGACGGCGGATCGCCGGCAACCATCCTCGATTTCTGCTTCCTGTTTGCTGTCTCATGCGTTTCGACTCCTGTTTGGGTTTGTTTTGTTTTGGTCTCTTTAGCCTGTAACGGCAGTTTTCGCCACGAAGAACACGAAGAACACGAAGGAATTTTTTGAAGGAACTATTTTCAAGGGCCTCGCCAGGAACGGTTTCACCCGATGGCGTCAGGTCCTCATTACCTTTCACTCCTCATTTCTTTCTTCGTGCACTTCGTGTCCTTCGTGGTGATTTCAACTCCCGCATCCAGCCTTCAGCTTTGAACCTTCAGCTTTTCTCCTTCAGCCTTCAGCCTTGAACCTTCAGCATTTCAGCTTTCAGCTTTTCAGCTTTCAGCTTTTCAGCTTTTCTTCTTCAGCTTCCCAACTCCCGTTTAGTATAGTTGCGATTGCGTGTGCGGGGGTGATGCCGGCCTCATGGTCTGCATTCCCAGACGCTGCGAGCGGAAGTCCCGCAGCGCCGCCACCTCGCGCAACCCTCATGTAAGGTTGGATTGCCTGGCGTGGCATTCGCCTTGCAGTCCGCCCAGTGTGTCCATCCGGCCGGTTGCCCGGCCTTTGTCGAATGTGAAAATCGATGGCCTTCGTGTTCCAATCCCATCAACATGCGCATAGTATGGCACATTCCCGCCGGGATGTCATTTGATATGAGTGCAGACTTATTGCAAAATAGTGCAACGGCCATTTGAATTGCTGACGCCGGCCGCGATCTCTGGTAAACTGTCCATCATGAAGCTCATCATGCACGGACACAGTTGGGTCGCGTTGGGGGGAGGGGATGCCCCCCCCCGCGCGGATATCGCCATGCACGAGACCAGGCTGTTCACCGGGCTTCATCATTTCCGTCATCCCCAGTGGGTGGTAGACTATGCGCTCAATACGGCAGGTCACGTCCGCGTGGCATCGCGCTCACGCCCCTGGCGACCGCGTTTGCCCCGGACGCTGCACCTCTATCCTCCCAACACGGTCTTTTGGGAGGATTACCCCAAAGGCCGCCAGACGCTGTGCGACTACTCCTATGTATTCTTCCGGGGCGGCGAGGCAGCCGGGCTCGGCCGGTTGATCGCTCCGCACGCCGGCTATGCCCGGTTTTTGGATCCGGATGGCCTCGCCGGGTCGCTGCTCGAAGAGATCGTGCGCATCGGGCAGCAAAGCGGGGATGAGGGCTTCTGGCAGGCGCAGGCGGCGTTTTGCCGATTGATTGACCTCTTGCGCAAGAGCGCGCCGACCGAAGAGACCGAGACCCGGCTGATCGGTCATCCCGTCCCGGCCGCTTCACCGTCCGACCTGGTTCGGATGACGGACGCGTACCTGTCACAACACCTGGCCGGTCCGGTCGGGCGAGCGGACCTGGCCAAGCACATGAACGTCTCGATCTCGACCCTCTCCCACCGCTACCACGCGGAGACCGGCGAGACGCCCATGACCCGCCTGATGCGGCTGCGGATGGACCGGGCCAAGATGCTGCTCCTGGGCGGACAGAAACTCGCCGCCATTGCGGAAGCCACGGGCTTCTACGACGCCGCCCATCTGGCCACGACCTTCAAACGCGTCTTAGGCGTATCGCCGCGCGCCTATCGCCAGTGCCTCCAGAAAGAGCTCTCACAGGACCGATCTCGGGGACAGTAAATCTGTTATAACTCCTGAGGCTCTTGCAAAACCCCTCTGGGGTATTTGCAAGAGAGAAGTCAGAATACAGGAGTCAGGAGTCAGAATAATAGTACACGTTACTCGTGAGAGGGTTCCAGTTCTGAATACTGAATTCTGGCTTCTGAATACGGCGCTTGCAAAACCCCTCCGGGGTGTTTTGCAAGAAAGAAGTCAGAATACAGAAGACAGGAGTCAGAAGAATAGAACACGTTGCCCGTGAAAGGGGTACAATTCTGAATACTGAATTCTGGCTTCTGAATACGGCGCTTGCAAAACCGACGAAGGAGGTTTTGCAAGCGCCTCTCTTACCACTATTTCGTTTCCGTCTCGATCTCGGTCTTGCCCTCGTCGCTAACGGCCGAAAACGTACCGTTCTCGATGAGCAGGCAGATTGCGGGACCTCCCCTGTAGGTGCGCGACATGCCGACATCAATCAGGATGACGGCGCCTTGCAGACGGCTCTTGATGCGCGGTGGATTCTTGACCACGGTATGCCCAATCACGACATGTCTCACGCCATACTTACGGAAAACCGGCGCGAGCACGGATTTCAGATCCTCCTTCGGAGCCAAGGCGAGATCACGGCACCAAAGAACCTCGATGGAATCGCCAGCTGCGGTCACATCGCGTGGGCCGAGTGCGGCTGCGGCCCGCGCGTTGATTTCCGCGAGCGACCGGTTCGTCTGCGTGCCAGTGATTCCGCCGTGCACAAAGAGAATGTCGTTAATCCGGATGATCGCCTGGTGTCCCCGGATCCATTGACCGTATTTTCCTTCCGCCGCCATGCTCTTCTTGAACTCGTCCAGACCGCCGTAGGCGTCCGCCTCGTGCGGGTCAAGATACGAGTAGTCGCCGGCGAGCACCATGGCCTCATGATTACCCAGGAGCGGATGGACCATGCCGCCAGCCCGTTCGGCCTGGGGTTCGAGGGCCATCAGCAGATCCATGGCTTGCTTTGAACTGGGGCCGCGATCAAGAATATCGCCGGTTTGGACGAGATGCGTCTTCCCGCCGGCCCATGTGTTGCTTGCCGTAATCACGCCGGCGTTCCGAAGACATTTGACCAGTTGCCCACAGTCACCATGGACATCGCCGACAGCCACAATGCGGGTGACATTCGTCCACTCGCACGGGCGTTTGTCGGCAAACGCGACGGTGACGGTTAGAAGAACGAAGGCATGCAGCAGAAAACGTACAGACTTTTTCATGGCGTTCCTTGTAAATTTTTAAGTATGCCACAGCCCTGGATAAGAAGCGATAGCTTATGCGCAAAATTAAGCGAAATCTCTGCTGAGGCTCTTGCAAAACCCCTCCGGGGTGTTTGCAAGAGAGAAGTCAGGAGTCAGAATACAGGAGTCAGAATATGAGAACACGCGGCCCGAGAGAGGGTTCCCATTCTGAATACTGAATTCTGGCTTCTGAATACGGCGCTTGCAGAACCGACGCAGGAGGTTTTGCAAGCGACTCTACTGGCTTCTGAATACTGCGCTTGCAGAACCGACGAAGGAGGTTTTGCAAGCGCCTCTGCTGTTAAAAATCCTCTGCTTGCCCAAAGCGGTCCTTTCGGGTAACATATTCGCCATTCCCACGTCACAGGGTGTCCCGTGTTTGTCCGCGGGACCGGATCGGCGGCTCGGGACAAACATAAGGAAAAAATCATGGCCTACGTCATTACCAACAAGTGCACCTGCTGCGGCGCGTGCAAGGATTCCTGCCCGGTTGAAGCCATCAGCGAGGGCGCCCCCAAATTCGTGATCGACGCCGACACCTGCGTGGATTGCGGTGCCTGCACGGGCGCGTGCCCGAACGATGCGATCGAACCTGGCGCGTGAGGCGTCAACCCCGCCGGTTGCGGCCGGTCTGCATCTGAATCGCGCGCTTGCAGAACCGGCGAAATGGGTTTTGCAAGCGCCACATCTTTATCTTTCAGGGGTGCCCCATGAGCGCAATCATTATTGACGGCAAACAGGCAGCGGCGGAGATGCGCGTGGAGATCGCGCGCCAGGTGGCGGAACTCAAGACGAGCGCAGGCGTGACGCCGGGACTTGGCGTGATTCTCGTCGGACAAGATCCCGCGTCGGCCTCGTACGTGACGGCCAAGGAGAAAGCCTGCGCCGAGGCGGGAATGTTCTCCGAGGATCGCCGTCTCCCGCCCGACATCTCGCAGTCCGATTTGCTGGCCGAGGTCGGCCGCATGAACGCCGACCCCCGCATCCACGGCATTCTCGTTCAACTCCCCCTGCCGCGCCACATTGATGAGAAGGCGGTGATCAACGCCATCGCGCCCGCCAAGGATGTGGACGGCTTCACACCGGTGAACATCGGGCGGATGCTCATTGACGAGCCGTGCTACCTCCCCTGCACCCCGCACGGGATCATCCAACTTCTGATCCGCAGCGGCGTCGAGACCTCGGGTCGCCATGCCGTGGTCGTCGGACGCTCAAACATCGTCGGCAAGCCGGTCGCGCACCTGCTGATGCGCAAGGCCCCCGGCGGCAATGCAACGGTCACGGTCTGCCACACCGGTACGCGCGATCTCGCCTCCTTCACTCGCCAGGCCGACATCCTCGTAGTCGCCGCAGGCCGCGCCGGAACCGTCACCGGCAGCATGATCAAGCCGGGCGCGACGGTGATCGATGTGGGCGTCAACCGCATCCCCGATGCAACGGCCCGCAACGGCTTCCGGCTCGTCGGTGACGTGGATTTCGCCTCGGCGTGCGAGACCGCCGGGCGGATCACGCCCGTTCCCGGCGGCGTCGGCCCCATGACCATCACCATGCTGCTGCACAACACCCTGGAATCGGCCCGGCGGGCCGCCTCGCGGTAACACCATGTCCCCCAGACCGGCCCAACGCCTCGTGATCTTCGTCTGCACCGGTAATACCTGCCGCAGTCCGATGGCCGAGGCGTTGCTGAGGCATGCGCTCCCGGCGGACACCAAATGGGACGTTGCGTCGGCGGGGCTATGTGCGATTCCCGGGCTATCCGCCAGCAGCGCCGCCGTCGCCGCGCTGCGCGATTCCGGCATCGATCTCTCTGCCCACCGCAGCCGGATGCTGACTCCCGCGCTGGTGCGTCAGGCATCCGTGATTGTCGCGCTCGCCAGCACCCATCGCGACCAGATCGGCAAGGACCATCCCGACGCCGAGCAGCGCCTCTTCCTGCTCCGGTCATTCGCGGCCGACGACGCGCCTCGCGACCGTGACATCGATGATCCCGTCGGTGCCAGCACCGCCGCCTACCGACTCTGCCGCGAACGCATCGCCGCCGCCATCCCAGGTCTCGTGGATTTTCTGACCGAGCTGTCCTGAACCTGACCCGGGATGCGCGGGGTTCGCGCTACCTGCCGGCAGCCTCCTCGATGATCTCGACCAGTTCGCGATAGGCCGTTTCGAGATGATCGTTGACGATCTGGCGGCCAAATTCGTCGGCGCGCGCCATTTCGCCCGCCGCATTCTCCATCCGGATCTCCATCGCTTCTTCCGAATCCTCGCCCCGTCCATCGAGTCTGGCACGCAGAGCGGCCAGACTGGGCGGACGCACGAAGATGTCGACAAACCCAGCGCGCATCAGATGCCCTTCAGGCAGCGTTTCAATAAACGCCCGCACCTGGGAGGCTCCCTCGACGTCAATATCCATCAGCACGCTCTGCCCCTCGGCCAGCGCCTCCTCGACCGGTTCACGCAGCGTGCCGTAACGGTTGCCGTGAACGGTGGCGTGTTCCATGAACCGGCCAGCAGCAACCCGCTCCGCAAACGCGGCGGGGGTCAGAAAGAAATAGTCCACACAGTCCTCTTCCAGCCCGCGCGGGGCGCGCGTCGTGCAGGATACCGAATAGGTGATTTCGGGATAGTCTTGCAGCAACCGGTCGCACAGCGTCGTCTTTCCCGCGCCGGACGGCGCGGACATCACAATCA
>JBIJDW010000024.1:0-16968 GCA_044343885.1 Kiritimatiellia bacterium | reverse complement strand
GCGAAGTGGTGCGCGATTCGCGACCCGGCGCAAAATCGCCGGTGCCTAAGACCATCCCGCTGAAGAAAGGCGCCAATACGATGCTGATCCAGTTCGAAACGGGGCCCGACGGCAAGGGGCAACTGCCGCACCTGTTTGCGCTGTTCCACGATGCGAAGGACGGCGCGCCCATTCTAGATTTGTCGTATGATATGGAGGTGAAACCATGAATAGGACCCGATTCATATTGTCAGCGCTGATCGGCACTCTTCTGGTCGACACCGGCACAGCCGGCAACCCTTTTGATCCGCAGGTTCCCATTACCAACGTGACGGTCATCGCGCGCGACGGGAAGACCGCGACCATCCGCTTTGATGTCGAGTGGGAGGACTCATGGCGGAACGGAATCAATCATGACGCGGCCTGGGTGTTCTTCAAGGTGCGCGCCGACGATCAGTCCGAGTGGCAACACGTGCGGCTGGCCGCAGACCCGCCTCCGCACGGAAGCTCCGGCGCGGCTAGTCGTACGCTGAATCCGGCCGGCTATGGCCAGGAGAAGATCATCCTGCCGCCACCGCGAAAGGAGACTCGCCTGCCCTCCTACCTTTTGGGGCGGGCAGACTACGACAAACCCGGCGGGCTGGAACGCAGCCGCGAGTTCTTCTTTGCGGTGGAAGAGCGTGATGCGCTTCTGGAATTCCTGGTTCCGGCCGGTGCCGACGGCCTCACCGGCGTATTCCTGAGGCGCGCCGAGCCGGGCGTCGGGACCTTGCGCGCGCACGGCGTGACGGTGGTCTGGGACACCACCGCCTGCAAGGGTCTGGCGGATCCCCTCAAGGCGCAGATACGGGCGTTCGGACTGCAAATGATCTATGTGCCCGAAGGCGCGTTCTATCTGGGATCGGGCGGCACGGAGGCGAACGCGTTCTATGCGTACACCGAGGATCACCAGAGCGCGCCGGCGTACCGGGTGGCCAGCGCCGGAGCGATCCCGACAGGCAAGAAGCAGGGCCGGCTCTGGGCGCGCAATGCCGCTCAACCGGAGGATGGCGGCGAGATTCCGGCCTCGTTTCCCAACGGTTATGGCGCCTTCTACTGCATGCAGCAGCACATCACTTCCCGGCAATACGCCTGGTTCCTGGAAACCATCCCGGTGGCTCAGGCGGAAGCACGCTGGAACGATGCCTCAAAATGGCTGAGGGGGGCCCCCTACACCGGCCGGAATCACACCCAGGTTTCGCGGACGGGCACGGCTCCGAATTACACGTATCAGCACCATTCCGGCGATCCCCGGTGCGGAGCGGGATGCTTCGGCATGTCCTGGCCGGACGGCGCGGCTTTTGCGGCCTGGGCCGGTTTGCGGCCGATGACGGAACTGGAGGTCGAGAAAGCGGTGCGCGGACCGCGCTTGCCTTTGGCCGACGAATGTTGCGCGAGTTACTGGGGCATCGAACCGTTCAGTAGCGCGGCATGGCACGCCTGGAAGGGTTGGCACCCCCAGGGCGAGCAGACGGTGACGGTTGGCAACGCCAAGGGCCGCGGGTTCAAGGGCACGCACGGCAACGGCACCGCCGTGATGCCGGCGGACTGGCCGCAGGCGGATGCCGTTGGCGCCGGCTTCCGCTGCACACACTACCGATATACCGATGTTGACCTGACGCGCACGCTCCTCTCCGACCGGTTTCTCGCTGACGCTGCGGACCCGCGGCGGCTGATGTCGTACAAGATGCGCGCCGTGCGCAGCGCCCCTGAACCAGAGCCGAGCACGCTGCGGGGCGTGGCGCCGAAGGAGTAGAGGGAGTGCAGTGATCGGATTGACTCCCTCCCGCAACCTGTTATCATTACTCCGTTTCAGGCATTCTCAGGTCGGTGGGGTTTGCGCACAGGTGCGGCGTGCCCCAAAACCGGTTTTAGTTTAGTGTCTCACACCGGCGTCGCCGGGTGCAGGGTGGCGGAGGACTATGGAGACTCAAATTCGGGTGACGTTCCAACCACATGGCCGGTCGGTGTCGGTCTTGCGCGGGACGACAATTTTGGAAGCCGCCGCCCGTGCCGGGCTGGTGATCGAGACGCCGTGCGGCGGCGCTGGCACCTGCGGCAAATGCCGGGTTCGGGTCAGGCAGGGATGCGGCGCGCCGGCTGCGTCCGACGAGCGGGTGTTCTCCCCGGCAGAATTGGGGAATGGCTGGCGGTTGGCGTGCCGCACGGTGATCGCCTGTGAGACGGTGGTCATCGTCCCGATGGCATCCCTGTTCGGTGGCGAGCACCAGATCCTGGCAACCTCCGATTCCGGTACGACTCTGGAGATTCTCCCCGACATCCGCAAGATTCATGTGGCACTGGCTCCGCCCACGCTGACCGACGATGCGCCCGATCTGCTGCGTCTGGAACACGCCATCGGCCCGTTCAAGGCCAGTCTGTCTCTGATCCGCCACGTGTCCGCCACGCTGCGCGCGAACGGGTTTGCAGGCACCGCCGTTCTCGCCAATCACCACCTGATTGATTTTGAGGCCGGGGACACCCGCGAGCGGTGTTTCGGCGTGGCCTTTGACATCGGCACGACGACTCTGGTCGGAACCTTGCTCAATCTGTGCACCGGCGACAAGCTCGGGGTCGTCTCGCGAATGAATCCGCAAGTCAGCTTTGGCGATGACGTGCTGTCGCGCATCCATCATGCGGCCTCTTGCGGAAACTGCCTCGACGAGATGAGGCTGGCGCTGACGAACGAGGTGTCAGGCATGATCGATGCGCTGTGCGCGAACGCGGCCATCTCCCGCGAAAACATTTACGCGGCGGTTCTTGCCGGCAACACGACCATGGAGCATATCCTGTGCGGACTCAATCCGGCGCAAATGGGGGAGACGCCGTTCGTGCCGATGCACGCACGGGGGCTGCTCGTTCCCGCGAGCGAGCTGGGCATTCCCATCCATCATGGTGCGCAGGCGTATGTTTTTCCCATCATCGGCGGATTCGTGGGCGGCGATACGGTCGCCGGCATGCTGGCGACCCGGATTGACCGGCATGAGGGGACGGCTCTGCTGGTGGACATCGGCACCAACGGCGAGATTGTGCTGTCCCATAATGGCGTCTTTTACGCCGCTTCGACGGCGGCCGGCCCCGCCTTTGAAGGCGCCCGCATCGCCTGCGGCATGCGGGGCACGCACGGCGCGATCGAAAAGGTGGTGTTTGATGATGACGTGCGGCTGGAGGTCATCGGTAACGTCGCGCCCACCGGCATCTGCGGCAGCGGCCTGATCGATCTGATCGCCGAGCTGCTCGCCTGCGGCATCGTCACCCCGGAAGGGCAGATGCTGGCTCCAGACGAGCTGCCGGGCACACTGGCGCCCGCACTGGCCAAACGGGTCCGGGCCGACGAAAATGGCAGCGTCAGTTTTGTTTTGTCCGAGGCGGGAGCGGGCTGCGGGTCCTCCCCCGTGGCGCTCACCCAGCGCGACGTGCGCGAAGTGCAGCTCGGCAGCGGAGCGGTGCGGGCGGGCATCATTCTGCTTTTGCGGCAGGCCGGGTTGGACGTGTCGGATCTCGGCCTTGTGCTGATCGCTGGCGGCTTCGGCAACTTCATCCGGCGCAGCAGCGCGCAGCGCATTGGCCTGTTGCCCGGGGGGATCGATCACACGCGCATTCGTTACGTGGGCAACGTGTCGCTGGCCGGGGCACAGGCCGCGCTGCTGTCCGGGGATGCGCGGCGAGTCGGTGAAGACCTGGCGCGGCGCGTCAAGCATGTGGAACTCTCCACGATGGAGGGCTTTCAGGACGCCTTTGCTGACGCGATGTTTTTTCCCAGGAGTTAACCATGCGCTTTATTCGTTTCGATCCTATCGGCGGCGCATCGGGCGACATGATCCTCGGCGCTCTGGCCGGGATCGGTGCTGACTTGCACGGCATCTTCCAAGAGCTGTCCGCCCAACTTCCGGAACCCGTCGCGGTGGATGTCTCGTCGGCCGATTCCCACGGCCTCCACGGCGTCCGGGCGTCGGTTTCCACCGAACCCGCCGCGCACGACCGGTGGGTGGACGCCGCGCCGCCGGCCGGTCAGCATGGCCGGGAGCACGATCACCATCACCACCACGAACACCGGACGCTGGCCGACGTGGCGCGTCTCCTCGATGGCCGCCACCCGCTCGCGCTGCGCGTGTTCGAGCGTCTGGCCGGGGCCGAGGGGCGCGTTCATGGCCGGGCGCCGGGCGCGGTCCACTTCCACGAGGTCGGCGCGCTCGACGCCATCGCCGACATCGCCGGCGCCTGTCTCGCCCTGCGTCAGCTCGGGGTTGACGGCGTGTCGGTGGGGCCCCTCCCCTGCGGCACCGGAACGCTCACCTGCGCGCACGGCGTCATGCCCAACCCCGCGCCGGCCACGCTCCTGTTGCTCGAAGGCCTGGAGACCGTGCAAACCGACGAGCCCTCCGAGCTGGTCACCCCCACAGCCGCCGCCCTGTTTGCCACTTGGACGAGCGAGCTGACCCCGCCCCCTCCGCGCCTGCGGGTGATCCGCAGCGCGTTCGGGTTTGGCCGGCGCACCCTTGCCGGCCGCCCCAACGCCCTGCGTGCCACGTTGCTGGAAACCGCAGCGGCCGGATCACCTCCCGATAAGGCCGGGACGGAATCCGAACTCTGCGTTCTGGAGGCGAATCTCGACGACTGCAACCCGCAATGGGTGGGCGACCTGATCGCCCGCGCCTTGACTGCGGGCGCCTGCGATGCGTGGGCGACTCCGGCCACGTTCAAGAAAGCGCGTCCCGGAATCGTCTTCTCCGTCTTGGCGCCCAGCGGACTCATCGCGGCAATCGAGGCGCTTGTATTCACCGCGACCACGACATTCGGCATGCGCCGTTATCCGGTCTCACGCACCATCCTCGACCGCCGTTTTGAGACGGCCTCCACGCCTTGGGGGTCGGTGCGGGTCAAGATCGGCTCGCGTGACGGACGGGATCTGACGCGGACGCCGGAATACGAAGACTGCGCCCGTTTGGCCGACACCGCCGGAATCACACCCCGGCAGGTTTACGAAGCGGCGGCAACCCGCCCGCACAATCCGCCTTGTTGTGGCTTCTCCTCTGCGAAATCGAAATCGGGATCGACTTTGACCGATTCGGTTCCGATTGATAAATAAGCTAATGGGATTCCTCGGATGGCTTGTTCGCCACTTTTTGCTCCAACTCAATCAATCGCTTGAGAATCTGAAACTCAGTCCCGTTCAGACATCGGCGAAAATAGAAGGTCACCAGTACCCCTCCTGTAAGAGAGAGCAAAATGAACATAACCCCAAAAGCGACACCAAGCAGAAAGTGATCATCAAAAGGGAGGAAGGCATTCAACTTATCGGAGGCCTCCTTGAGGGCATAAATTCCCCACACCGGGATGGCTAAGATAATCAAACCAATAATAACAGGGGTAGCTACTCGATGTTGCTCAGCATGCGCTATCTGACTTTTAGCGTAGACCAAGATCTCGTCGGGACGCAGTGTCTTCATTGTTTGTGAGCCCAATTGTGTCGGGCTTCTTATTAGGCGTGGCGAAGTTCTTCCTTGGCGATCTGAACTAATGACCGCAGTGCGGCATTCACCGAATTATCGTTGGGAAAGTACCGTGCTACATCAGGGGAGAGAAGCACCAGATTCGTTCCTTTACGGAACTGTCTAGTATACTTGCCTCGCACACCGCCCTCAAGTTTTGAGAGGTCGTACTCAGACCGCAGATCGTCTTCCAATTCTTTACTATTGACCTTCTTCATAATGTCTTTGTTCCTGCCGTGTTGTCTTTCTAGCACTGATAATCCGAACATTGTTGCCACGGTCGGTGTGGGCCACCATAAGAACTCGACCGGAACGCGACGTTCCAACAGTGATGAACCTGTGCTCATTCATTGAATGATCCGGATCGGGGTATGTGATTGAAAGGGGATCACCCAAAACATACGACGCCTCATGAAACGAAACCCCATGTTTTTTCAGATTACAATCGGCTTTGTGTGTATCCCATTCAAAATTCACGATGTCATGGTATCCGATATCCTCACTGCCTGCAATTCATAAAATCTTCCAGGCGAACGGCGAACATCAGGGTGTTGCATGCAGTAATGGAAATCATCGATCATAAAACTGGCCGAGAATGGCCAAGAGCGAGACGCACGCCGTGTCGGTGCGGAGGATTCTGCGCCCCAGAGAGAGTCGCCGAAAGCCGTGCGCCTCAAACAGCGCCACTTCGTCATCGATCCAGCCGCCCTCGGGGCCGACCGCGATCACCGGGCGACGTCCATCCGAGACCGTCGGCCATCCCGATTCGATCGAAGGCGCCGCCTCCGGGTGGGCGATGAAGCAAACCGCTCCCGCCGCAATCGCGGGCAGCCGCAATTCGGCAAAGCGTTTCAGCTTCGGCTCGATGAAAATCTCCGGAACCCGGGTTGTCCCGGCCTGCATCAATCCTTCGATGAGGAGCGGACGGTAGGTTTCTGGAAGCAGTCCATGACTGCTGAAATAGCAGGCCTCGACCCGCGCTGCGTGGATCAGAAACAACCGTCCGACGCCCAGCGCCGCGACTTGCGCCCACAGCCGTTTCAGGACACGCGGACGCGGCATCGCCAGAATCAGGTCGCACCACGGCTCGGGGCCTTCGCCCTCCAGTGTTAGCACCAGTTCGACACCCGATGCGTCGCAGCGGACGACCTCACCGGAACCGAGTTTGCCGTCGGCAACGCCGATCTTCAACGGCTGTCCCACGGTCGCGCCCAGCACATTCCGTATATGGTCGGCGCGGTTGTCACGCAGCTCGACGCAGCCGTTTTGTAACTCCCCGGCCTCGATCAGAATCCGGTTCACTCCATCTCCCGTTCCAGTCCATCCAGGTCGATCTCGCCGGTGAAGACCTCCCGCGCCGGGCCGGTGAGGGTCAGGCCCGTGCATTTGCGATCGCGCCAGTCGCCCCCGATGATCAGCTCATAGCCCGTGGGCGTGCGTGCGTGAATCGGCAGGGTCAATCCGATCCGCTCGACCGCCGCGACCGCGCAGGCCACGGCACCTGTACCACAGGCGCCCGACTCCCCTTCGACGCCCCGTTCATACGTCCGCATGGCAAGCCGGTCGGGCGCGCGGTACACGACAAAATCGACATTCGTCCCCTCGGGATCGAACACCGGGTGCTGCCGCAGCGCACGGCCCCAAGTGAGGATGTCGACCGACGCGAGGTCGTCGACCGGAACAACGAAATGCGGCACTCCGGTGTTCAAGAAATCGCCTGTAAAGGTCCGGCCGGCCGCCTGCACGGCCAGCCCGTAGGTCTTCCGCGTCGGTTCGGGCATCCAGACCTTCACCCCCTGGGGCACCAGTTCCGCGTCCATCAGCCCGCACATCGTCTCCAGGGTCATGGCCCGTCCTGCCGCGCCGATGCCGTGCGCAAAAGCCGCCGCGCAGCGTGAGCCGTTGCCGCACATTTCCACCTCGGTTCCGTCGGGGTTGAGGAACCTCATGCGAAAATCGGCCTTGTCCGAAGGTTGGATCAGGATGATTCCCTCGCAGCCGACGCCAATCCGTCGCGCGGCGAGGGCCGCCATCAGAAAATGATCCTGCCAGGGCACCAGCCCCTGACGGTCGTCAATCATGATAAAGTCGTTGCCCGCACCGTGCATCTTGGTGAATGCGATCTTCATGAGACCTCCCTTTTCCGAACGTTACTCTTTGCCGAACACCCGGAGCATCAGCGCGCGCAAATCATTGGAAGATGGGGCGGACTGCACCTCCGCAGCCGCGCTAACGTCGACCAGATCCGACAAGATGGACAGAGCTTCCCGGAGAATCAGGTCATCTTCCTGATTTTTGCGCCCCGCCCGGGCCGCGCCATCCTCCTCTTCCTGCATCTTGCGCATCTCCCGTTCGGCGGCGGCCTGAGCACGCCGCGCCTGCCGTTCGAGCGGGATCGTGGTGTTCGCAGACATTTCACGCACATGCTGCACGAGCCGACTGTAGGTCCGATACCGTTTATTCGCCGCCAGCCTTACCGCCGCGCGGGCGCGCAGATCGGGTATCCAGGTCCGCATGTCAAAGATCGGGGCATAGACCGCTTCGGGCACCTGCGTCCAGGGCAGCGGATTGGTGAGCTGGTCTTCACCGATCTCCAGGGCGTCCAAGAGCGACGGAACCACCACGTCCGGCACCACCCCGCGCAACTGGGTTGACGCGCCGTTCACCCGGTAATAGTTGGCGGTCGTCAGCTTGAGCGACCCCGATTTGGATCCGTTCAGGGGGAGGACGGACTGCACCGAACCCTTGCCGTGTGTCTTGGAATCGCCCACAATGACCGCCCGGCCGTAATCCTGCAAGGCGCCGGCCACGATCTCCGAAGCCGACGCGCTGGTGCGGTTGACGAGGGTGACCAAAGGCTTGCGGAATGCCGGAGCCGCGCCGGAATTGGGCATGGTCAACACCTGAACCTGCCAGGCTTCGCGCACCTGGACCACAGGCCCCTCACGCAGAAAAAGCGCGGCCAGATTGACGGCCTCGCGCAACATCCCTCCGCCGTTATTGCGTAGATCCAGCACCAGGCCTTCCACCTTCGCGTCGTTCAACCGCGCGATCTCCCGCGCCACATCCAACGCACAGCTCCGGTACCCCGGCGTATTCGGCGGTTGCATCGACCCATAGAACGTCGGCAACGCGATCACCCCCAGCGCGCGCTCCCGGCCGTCCGGAAGCGTGATCCGTTCCACTCGGCCGGTGGCGGCCTGCTCCTGCAGATTCACATCATCGCGAACGAGATCCACCCGCCGCGTGGTGGCTCCTGTCGGATCAGAGGCCGAGATCACCAGCAACATCACCCGGGACCCCTTTTTGCCACGGATTTTGAGCACAGCCTTGCTGAGCGGCAGGTGGAGAATGTCTTCGATCGGCTCGTCGCCCTGACCGACGCCGATGATCTTGTCGTTGGGGCGCAGCCGGATGTCACGCGTATCGCGCGCGGCCGGCCCGCCGGGGATGAGATCGACAATCAGCGCCGTGCCGTCCTCGGGACGCAGCGTCGCGCCAATCCCGCTCAGCGACAGGTTCATTTCAATTTCAAAGTCCTCCCGTTTCTCTGGCGAGAGATAGTCCGAATGCGGATCATAGGCGGCGGTGAGCGCACTCATGTACCGCTGAAAAACCCAATCCGAATCACTGTCATCCAAAACGATCTTGAACTGCTCGTAGCGCTGTCTGACGAACTGCTCGGGTGTGCGCGCCAGCAGCTTGATCGCGGCCGCCCCGATTGCGTCGGCCGAATCATTGCCTGCGGTAGCCGGCTCCGTGCCTGCGACGGCTGCATTGGTCGGGGCCGTGGCAGCGTCACGTTTTCCAGCATCCCCTTCTCGGGCGAGCACAAATCCCAGATACTCGTTTTTAATTCGACGCCGCCAGAGGTCGTCCTGTTCCGCAACCGATGCGGGCCAGGCAGCGTCTTTCCGCTTCCAGTTGAAGGACTCGTCAGCCGAGAAATCCATCGGGCGGACGAGCATATTCGTGACAAAGACAAACCGCTCATTGAGCCGCTCGCGAAACACGGCAAAGACATCGTAGGCGAACTGCACGTCGCCGCTTTTGAGCGCATCGTCAAGCTTATAAAGCATGGGTTCAAAGCGCGCGAGGTCTTCCTGCCGGAAATACGCACGATCATAGTCGATGGCCGTGAGCAGATTGGTCCACGCGCGCGCCGAGAGGGCGTCGTCGAACCGCTGTTGCAAGAGGTGCCCCCTCTGCATCGCGCCGACGATCTGACGCGCAACCGCCGCAAAATGAGGCTGCGGCTGAAGCGGACCTCGGCCCGGCTCTGCAGCCGCCCGACACGAAACGCACACAAGAACGATGAGTGCCACACCATACAGCTTTCGCATCATTGACTCTCCCCTGATCGGCGGCGCCCGTATGCCGCCCTTACAACGCCTGTTTCAAAATTTCGATGAGCCGGATGCGGTCATCCTCCGAAATCGGAGTGGCCGTGTCGGCCGACACCGTCGCATACAACCGGCTAATGCCACAGACCTCTACCTCGCCCAGTCTGGCCGCGCCGTTCGCAAAACCACTTCCGGCGAAGCACAGCAACGCATGCACCGGCGGTGCGCCCGGCAAGCGCCGCGCCAAGTCTCCGACGACCTGTGCGGTCAGGCGTCGGACCTGTTCGACCGGATCATGCGACGGCGGCGCCCCGTCAAACAGGACTTTCGACGTTCCGACCTCCACCCGGCCGTCCCAACACTTGGTCTCGACCACCCACACCCCCGAGGGTCCCACGACGACATGGTCGATATCCCCCGCACCGGAACCCCGCTGGTCGGCGCCACCGTCGACGCCGTGGAACACCGCGAAGCCCTCGGGCAAATTGGCCAATACAGCCGCCACGCGCTCCTCGCCGCGCGCGCCCTTGAAAAACGAGCGCACCCGCCTCATGCTCCTCGCCGACGCGACAATCAACACGGCCGCCGCAGCAATAAAAAACGCTCCGGACGCGACAACCCGCGGTCCGGCCAGCAAGCCGACGGCCACGCCGGCCAGCCACACGCCGGACAACACCGGCCACAACGTGCGCATCAGCCCCGTCAGGCGCGCACGATCACCCGGTTCTCCGTAAATAGCCGCTTTCCCTTCCGCTCGTTTTTTTGCTCGTTCCATGGGCCTCTTCACGATTTAATTAGGATTTTTCTATTCCGGACTCTTCTGGCAAGTCACGTCTATTTGCGCGTCAGGCGGGACTCCAGCAACGCCACGACGTTGGACGACACGAGGTAGATGACGTCATGACCGAGAACGCTGACGTAACGTCCGCCGTTCGCCGCAACCCGGCCCACCCGCACACTCCGCCGCAGCGCCTCATCGGAGGCAACATCCACCGTCAGCTCCAGCCACGGCTCGGCCATGCCGAATGCCGCCACATCCTGTGCGCCTGCGCCCAGCCGCACCACGCTTTCGGCCCGCCAACGGCTCAAGAGCACCGCCCACGTCTTCAACACCTCGGTATCCGCCGCGCCGACTCCGGCGACCCATTGCCCATCACCGTCGCCGCCCTTCCGTTCGACGGACTCCTGTCGATCCAGACCCTTCACTGTAATCCGGCGGATGGTTTGCGCGGGCAGCGCTAGGATGGTCCGATTCACCAATTCCAAAACACCCGCTTTGCCGATGATCTGCGGCGGCATGTTGCTCGCGGCAACGACAAACACCATCGGCACCGGCGGAAGTGTGAGGTCGTAACACCCGGTCTCATGAACCGATTGCGCAACCGCCACGCGCTGGGTGGATCCGTCTGAAAAGGCAAGCTCCATCCGGCAGAGCGGCTCATTCGTGATCGCTGCGGCGTTCACATCGGGATCCACCAGCCGTTCCGCCTGGAGCGCCAGAAATTCGGCCACGGCCTGCTCGACCGTCGGTCCGTCGGCCTCGCCCTGAACCGGCGCTTTCATGAGCCAAAGTCCCGAGAGAGCGGACTCGTGACGATTCAGTTCCACCGTCTCATCCGCATGCTGTATGATCAGCCAGCGCAGGGCGGACGAAGACACATCAAACATCCTCCGACTGCGAATCGCCCCGACACCCGCCGGCAGGCTGCGCAAGACCGCGTTGCTCACCGCCACGATGCAGTTGTCATCGGGAGTCAGCGCGTACACCAGCCCCGGACTCCCATCGACCTCGCGCCCAAACCGGATCCGCGCCCCGACTGGATTGCCGTTCTCCCACACCTGGGCTTGAACCGCCGTCTCATTGTCGAGTCCGTAATACACCAAACGTGACCGCAGGACACCCGACACCAGATCGATGTCATTGGTTCCCCCATCAGCCGGGATGAACCGCTCGATCCGGGTGGACTGCAGCGCCTCGATTGCAGATCCCACCGCCCGGGTCGCGGCCCGCCCGGAAAGCGGCTGCACGAGCTGCCAGAGGTCGCCCTCGCGTACCACCTTGAGAAAGGGAATCCCCGGTCGGCGGATTTCCAACGCCGTCACCTTGCCGGAAGGCTTCCGCAGCAGCGTGCGGTCGCGCCAGTGCTCCAGTGAGGTCGGGAATGCGTTGAAGATCCGGCGATCGGTCACACACACCACGTCTCCGGCACGATCCACCCCCGCATACACCTCGTTGCCCGAGGGGGTTGGTGCGCCAAAGGCGATCTCGATCCGGAACAGCGGCCCCTGAACAACCACGCGACCGACAGACGGCGCCAGGCCGAAGTCGGCCATGGCCAGATTCCGCCGGCGGATGTCGTGCAGCGGCAACCGATCCAACAGCGGTGCCCGCTCCAGCAGATCCAAAAAACGCATCACCTCGCTCGAATCCGCTCCGGTGGTCACCGGCTGAACCAGATTCCATTGCGTGCCGACCCGCTGCAGCTCCAAGCGAAAACCGTCTCGCTCAACGACCAACGAGTCGACCTCGCTAAGCCGCATCGAGACAAGCCGTCCGGACGGGCCGGCGTTCGCCGCTGCCCGGATCTTCCAATCCGGTGAATCGGCAAGCCGCAAGACGATCAGCGAAACGCCGACCGCCACGAGCAGTACACCGATTGTCCGGAATCTCACCACACAAACCCCCGTCTGTCATTTCGGGTCGTCAGCCAGCCCTGCGACTTCTGACCGCCACCACGCCTCCGACCACCAATACCGCGGCGGGAAGGACCCCGACCACCCAGAAGATCACCCGCATCCATCCGGCGCGATCCAGACCGCAGGCCAGCGCCGCGTCGTCGCCCAGCGACGGCTGCCCCGCCGAGTCGATGCCCGTGAGCCAGTTGAGCATATTGAGCAACAGGTCACGATTGGCGTTCAACCGCAAGCCCAACATGCCGTTCGAGATAAACGACGCCTCCCCCACCACCACGATCTTCGTCGGTTTGAAGCCCAGCTCCGCAGACGTGCCGCCGCCCCGTTCTGCCGACGCCGCGACCACGGCCGGACCGACGATGTCGGTCTCCGGTTCGAACCGGGGCGGCGACTCCGCGCCCGCCTCGCCCCAGCCGTCATCCGCGGTCTGCGCCAGCGATGTCACACGAATCCGATCCGCTCCCTGAGCGTCGCCGGAACTGACCGTGCCAATGCACCAAGGCCCAAGAAAAACTGTCGCCGTATTGCCGAAACTCCGCGTGATCGGATGGTCGGCATACGCCGTGATCACCCGGTCCCCCCCCGAAAGCGTGCGCGTGCTGATCGCCCGGAACGGCGTGATCACCAGGCCCCAGCGCGACAACACTTCTTCCAGACCGGACCGGCCGCGCGAGGGCGCCAAGTACAGCAGCCGGCCGCCCTTGTTCAAATAATCCTGAACCCAGCCCACCTCTTCGGGCGCAGCCGCGTGTTGCGGCGCGGCCACCACCAGCGCGGCTGCGTCGCCAGGAACCCCCTTGGTCTCCCACAACCGGATGTCGCGCAATTCGAATCCGTTTCGCGTGATTTCCCGCGCCACGTCGGAGTACCCGGTCTGGGGGTCGTAATCGCCCGTGGCGGCCTCGCCATGGCCGGTCATCCAATAGACAATCTGCGACCCGCCTCGTCCCAACCGCTCGATCGCCGCCGCGCAGACTGACTCGCCCGTAAACAGCCGCGTTTTCACACCGGAGGCATCCGTCGCCATCGTCATCAATTCTCCGGCGCCGACCACCAGACGCTGACCGCTCCCCTCGAACACCAGCGCGTCGGGTGCGACTCCCTTGTCGATCAGCCGCCGCGCCTCGGCCAGATCCCGGCGCGGATCGACAACGGCGACGGTCAGCGGCTCACGTCCTCCCGCCGTCGCGACGGCCAGCATGCCGCTCAACAACCTCACGGCGGGACGCTGGGCCGGGTGCCCGGCCGCGATGAAGCAGGTAATGCGAACCGGCTCGGTCGTGCGCGCCAGGATCTCGCGCGTCCGATCCGAGATTCGCCCGGTCCCTCCGATCGGCAAATCCCACACGGCGTTCAGCCGGATCGCCACGACGGTTACGGTGACGACCGCCGCGACCGTCAGCGCCGCCGCCACACCTCCCGTCACACGCACCATCATCCGCCGCACGCCAACCCGCTCTGTTTTTCCTGGCCCCATCTTAGCCTGTCCGAATCTGCCGCGCCTCAAGGAGCAGCGTCGTTAGAAAAAGAAAACCCCACGCCGACAGACCATAACACACAACCGGGGCCAGCGCCATCAAGCCGCTCGCGGCATCGGCCGCCCATCCGGCGGCCGGAAAACCAACTGCGGCAAGGGAAAACCCCGGGAACCAGGCGGCCGCCGCTGCCTCAACCGCCAGCGGCACGACGAGGCAGACGAATAGCGAGCAGGCGGCCGCAGCGGCCTGCTGCTCCCAGACGAGGGAGAAAAAAATCCCAACCGCCGTCCACAGCGCAAGCTGAATCATCAGCGTCACAAGCCCCGCAATCAGGGGCCCCGTCGCAATTCCATCGGCCAACCGGGGCGAGAGCCAAGGGAGCAACACCATCGGCGCCAGGCCGGCAAGCACCAGCCCCAAAAGCCCCACCAGAAAGGCCGACTGAAACTTGCCACTCACCACCTGCGACTCCGAAATCGGTGCCGTCAGCAGCGTCTCCAGCGTGCCGGAGGCTCGCTCCGCGCTGAAACTCCGCATCGTGGCGAGCGCGCTCAAAAAGGGGAGCCAGAACGCGACCGATCCGGCCCACAGCGCCGGAACCAGAACAAAACCGCCATCGCCGCGGCGCAACGCATCCACCAGCGACCAGCCACTGGCGGCCAGAAAGGCGGCCGTCTGCACATAGAACGCAACCGACGCAAACGCGACGCGCGCCTCGCGTTGGAACAAGACCCCCGCCGCCGTCATCCGACACCTCCTTGAGCCGCCACAGAAACCTCGTCCGTGTCCAAACCGGCAACCGCGCGGGAAAGCGCTTGCACCAGTGCGCCCGTGTCACAATCGGTTGCGCGCCGCGCCGTGATCAGCCGCCCCTCGCGCAACACGAGAAATCGGGTGCAGATCTCGGCCATCCCCGCCACGTCATGACCGGTCAGTATAACCGCCGACTTCACCGACAACGTCGCCACCGTCTGCCGAATCGCGTGGGCGTGCGCCAGATCGAGGCCGGCGAACGGGTCGTCCAGCAGCAACACTTTGGGCTGGGCGATGATCGCATCGGCCAGACCAACCCGTCGCCGCAAGCCGGCCGACAACGCTCCAACCGGCCGCCGGACCACCTCGTTCAGGCCACACGCCGCCGTCACATCCTTGACGCGCCGCGCTGTCCGTCGCCGGCCCAACCCCCGCAACCGGCCCCGGAATGACAGATAGTCGCCCACGCGCATTTCATCATAGAGCGGACATCGTTCTGGAAGATAGCCCAGAATGCCGTAGTAGCCCACCTTGTCGGCAAAGACGCTGCGGCCGTCGAACATCACGTCGCCCGACTCTGGTTGGAGATAGGCGGCCAGCACCCGCATCAACGTCGTCTTTCCCGCCCCGTTGGCGCCCAAAACGCCCACGACCTCGCCCGGCGCCACGTCGAACGAGACACCGTCAAGAGCCGTTCTCCGGCCAAATCGCCGCACAATCTGTCTGACCTCGAAAAGCATGGACATCCTCGACCGGGCCGGCCCATCGCGCAACCCCGACATCAACCCGCAGCCGCGATCGCCTGCACCAGCACCGCCGCCTGTTGCAGCCCGACCAAGGTCTGGGTGACCTGACCGTCCTTGAAGATCAACAGCGCCGGGATGCTGCGGATACCAAACTTCACCGCGAGTTCGCGGTTGTCGTCCACATTGACCTTGGCAATCACCGCCCGGCCCGCGACGGCCTCAGCGACCTTCTCCAAGATCGGCGTCTGCATCTTGCACGGCCCACACCACGGCGCCCAAAAATCAACGACGGTCACACCCTTCGCCACCGTCGCATCAAAATCGGCCACGCACAAATCTTTCAATGCTCCACTCACGACACACCTCCCCGCGTTATCTGAAAAAGAGCTAGTATGGCACTTCTGCCCCCCGGTGTCCACCCCTCAATAACGATAAAAATAAACTTTGCTTTTGGAACGAATCTGTTGCATAATCAACCATCACTTGACCTAAATCAGGTTTGGGTGTTGTGTTTTTTATTCAGGAGGATTTCAAATAATGAGCAATGAAGCGATTTGTCAAGCCTTGATGAAGGGCCGCGCGGCTGAAGTCAAAACACTGGTTCAGCAGGAGCTGGATGCGGGCACCAAGCCAGCCACAATTCTGAACGAGGGGTTGCTCCAAGGCATGGGTATCATCGGCGCAAAGTTCAAGAAGAACGAAGTCTATGTTCCCGAAGTGCTGATCGCCGCCCGCGCCATGAAGGCTGGCATGGAAGTGCTGAAGCCCCACTTGGTCGCGGCGGGCGTCAAGCCCCTGGCGACCGCTGTCATCGGCACCGTGAAGGGCGACCTGCACGACATCGGCAAGAACCTCGTCGGCATGATGCTCGAAGGCGCCGGGTTCCGCGTGGTTGACGGCGGCATTGACGTCCCGCCCGAGAAGTTCATCGAATTGGCCCGGACCCACGGCGCCAGCGTGATCGGCGTCTCGGCGCTGCTCACCACGACGATGACCAATATGAAGCTCGTGGTAGACGCCGTCAAGGAATCGGGCATTGCCTGCAAGGTGATTATCGGCGGCGCGCCGGTCACTCAGGCGTACAGCGACGAGATCGGCGCGAGCGGCTACGCCCCCGACGCCGCCTCTGCGGCCGATCTGGCTAAGAAGCTTTGCGCGGCCTGAACAGCCCCGCCCGCCTAGGGCGGAATCTCTGACTGAAACAGGCGGCGGACTCCGGTCCGCCGCCTGTTCGCTTTCCCGAAATGGGTGAGGCTCTTGCAAAACCCCTCCGGGGTGTTTGCAAGAGAGAAGTCAGGAGTCAGAATACAGGAGTCAGAATTGTGGCGGGCCGATAGAACCAATAGAATGAGTGTCCCTTGAGGCGCTTGCAAAACCTCCTTCGTCGGTTCTGCAAGCGCAGTATTCAGAAGCCAGAATTCAGTATTCAGAATTGGAACCCTCT